>CAVCXN010000059.1:0-6240 GCA_963606215.1 uncultured Mycoplasmatota bacterium
GGGCCAGGATGATCCCCCAGGTGTCCATGGGCTATGGACGCAACGCCCTGGGGTGCTTCTGTCCCTCGGAAATTCCGTACTACCACGACCCCTCCCGCATTGCCCCCGCCCTGACCAAGGACCAGATCAAGCAGAAGATCGACCAGATGATTGCCACAGCGGTGATGTTCAAGCAGTGCGGCTTCCCCGGCATCGAGGTCCACGCCATGCACTGGGGCTATCTGCTGGACCAGTTCGCCATGACCTTTATGAACCATCGGACAGACGAGTACGGCGGCGACTTGGAAAACCGTCTGCGCTGTGCCCGGGAAATCCTGGACGGGGTCAAGGCCGCCTGCGGCAGTGACTTCGTCGTGTCCATGCGCCTGGCGCTCAAGAGCTACATCAAGGGCTACAACCAGCCCTCCCTCTACGGCGAGGACGAGGTGGGCCGCACCCTGGACGAGGGCTTGGAGATCGCCAAGAAGCTGGAGGACTACGGTTACGACTGCTTGAGCGTGGACTTTGGCCAGTACGACTCCTTCTACTACGCCGCGCCCCCCTGCTACATGGAAAAGGGCCGCGTCCTGCCCCTGGCGAAGGCGGCGAAAGAGGTGGTCAAGATCCCCATCCTCTGCGGCGGACGGATGAACGACCCCGACCTGGCGGCCCAGGCCGTGGCCGAGGGTGTCATTGACGGCATCGTATTGGGCCGTCCGTCCCTGGCGGACCCTGCCTACCCCCAAAAGGTCTCCATGGGATGTCCTGAGGATATACGCCCCTGCATCGGCTGTAACCAGGGCTGCATCGGGGCCTTAAAAATTGGCCGTCGGGCCGGGTGCGCGGTGAATCCCCAGGCGGCGCGGGAAGCCAGCTTCGGCCTGACCCCTGCCACGGTCAAGAAAACCGTCTTAGTGGTCGGCGGCGGCGTGGCCGGGATGGAGGCCGCCCGCTGTGCGGCCCTCCGGGGCCATAAAGTCACCCTCTGTGAGGGGAGCGACAAACTGGGCGGCAATCTCATCCCCGCCGGTGCCCATGACTTTAAGGCAGAGCTGAATGAGCTGAACCAGTGGTATCAGCGCCAGCTGAAAAAACTGGACGTGGAAATTGAACTGGGGGCCAAGCTGGATGCCCAGGCGGTCCTGTATCATAAGCCGGATGCGGTGGTCCTGGCCGTGGGTGCGGCTCCTGTTGTGCCGAAGGTCCCAGGCATCGAGAGTGAGAAAGTCGTGGACTGCGTCACGGCCCTCACCGGCAAAGACCTGCCCGGAGAGAACATCCTGGTGGTCGGCGGCGGCTTGGTCGGCTGTGAGACGGCGCTCGGCTACGCCCAGGAGGGCAAGCACGTCACCATTCTGGAAGCTCTGCCGGACATTCTCTCCGCCGGTATCCCTGTGCCGGAGATGAACAGCTCCATGCTGCGGGATCTGCTGGACGAATACAAAGTCACGAAAAAGACCGGCTGCCGCCTGACCCGCGTCACGGAGTCGGGGGCTGTGGCGACTACGGCTGACGGCGCCGAGGAAGCCATTCCCGCCGACCACATCGTTCTGGCCGTGGGCTTTGCCTCCCGCCCCTCCCTGGCGCAGGAGCTGCAGGGTGCAGGCGTGGCCGTCTACCAGGTGGGCGACGGCGGAAAGGTCGGCAGCGTCATGACCGCCATCGGCTCGGCCTATACCGTGGGCCGGAAGCTCTAAACAAAGGAGAAAAGCAACATGAGAAAGAATTTTCAGAACATCGGGTTTTATCCCCAGCCTGTGTTGGTCATTGGCACCTATGATGAAACCGGCACCCCCGACGCCATGAACGTCGGCTGGGGCGGTCTGGTGGGCAGTGTGTACGTGGAGCTGAACATCTCCGAGGGTCATAAAACCACCGCCAACCTGCGGAAGAAGGGAGCCTTCACCGTCAGCTTTGCAGACCAGGCCCACCTGGTGGAAGCGGACTACGTCGGCCTCGTCTCCGGCAACACCACCCCGGACAAGATCGCCAAGGCGGGCCTGCACCCCCTCAGGAGCGAATTTGTGGACGCTCCGCTCTTTGAGGAGTTCCCCCTCACCTTAGAGTGCGAGGTGGCCGACATCAGCGACGGCCCCGGCGGTCTGCGGGTCATCGGCCGGGTGGTCAACATGAGCGCCGACGAGTCCATCTTGGGTGAGGACGGCTTGGTGGACGCAGACAAGGCCAGCTTCCTGGCCTATGACCGGGTCCGGCGCGTCTACCGTCTTCTGGGCGGCGTGGTTGGCCAGGCGTATCATGACGGGCAGGCGAAGATGTAACAAAAAAGTTCAAGTGAGATCACTTGAACAGAATGTTGACATTCTAACCGAATGTCGCTATAATAAAAGTGTGGAAACCAAGACGGTGCCACATACATAAACTTACTTGTTCAAGAGAGAAATCTCTAAAACTTAGTGAGTCGTCTGTTGCAGCAGACGGCTCACTTCTTTCTTGTCCAAATGTCCAATAGAGCAGCAACGCCGCACAGAATGGTCATCAGATCAGCAAAGGTTTGAAGTGTTATGTATATCACCTCCTTGGGAAAATTTCCCACGTTGGCTCTATACACGCCTCCATTCCGCCTACGCGGGATGTCAGCACCGTCTTTTACCGAGCATTGCCTGCGATTGCAAACAATGGGTTTCCACGAAAAGAATTATACTGAAGAACAAGAAGATTGTCAAATCATAAAAAACTCCGAGGTTCTATCAGATATACCTGATAAAACCTCGGAGTTTTTAGAATTTGTAAAGTATACTGGATACTACTCAGAAGGGGTCCGGCGTCTGGGGGGGCTTTTGGTCCCTGGGAGGCTCGCCCTTGAAGATGGCCTCGGCCAACTCCTGCTGGCGCTGGCGCTCGGCTTCGCGTTCGGCTTTCAGACGGGCCTCTTTTGCGGCGCGCTCGCTTTCCTCGCGCTCCCGCTGGGTGCGTTCCTCGGCTTTGCGCTGCTCCAAGGCGCCGGGGTCGTCGAAAACCAGCTTGAAGTCGCCGGCGGACATCGTCTCGAACTCCAGCAGATATTGGGCCGTGCGCTCCAGCGCGTCCATGTTCTCAGAGAGAATTTGACGGCAGCGAGTGTACGCCGTGTCCAACAGGGCCTTGATCTCCTCGTCGATCAGCCCGGCGATCTCTTCCGAGTAAGCCCGGGCCTGAGACATGCTGCGGCCGATGAAGACCTCCTGCTCGTTGTCGTAGGAGATGGCGCCCAGGCGCTCGCTCATGCCGTACTTCATGACCATGCTGCGGGCGATGGAGGTCGCCGTCTGCAAGTCGTTGGAAGCGCCAGTGGAGATGTCGCCCAGCACCAGCTCTTCGGCCACCCGACCGCCCAGACAGGTGCAGATGCGCTCCTGCAATTCCTTGCGGGACTGGTACATCCGGTCCTCTTCGGGCAGAGAGATGGTCAGGCCACCCGCGGGACCGCGGGGGATGATGGTGATCTGATGCACGGGGTCCTGGGTCTTCAGCTCGTGGATGACCACGGCGTGCCCGGCCTCATGGTAGGCGGTGAGCTTCTTGGCGTGGGGCGGGACGACGCGGCTCTTTTTCTCGGGGCCTGCGATGACCTTCAGCATGGCCTCGTGGATGACATCCATGCGGATGAAGGGGCGCTTCTCCCGGGCGGAGAGCAGGGCGGCTTCGTTGAGCAGGTTTTCCAGGTCCGCGCCGGTGAAGCCGACGGTGGCCTGGGCGACCGTGCGCAGGTCCACGTCCTCGGCCAGAGGCTTGTTGCGGGCGTGGACGCGAAGAATTTCCTCCCGCCCCTTGATGTCGGGCAGTCCGACGTAGATCTGCCGGTCGAACCGGCCGGGACGCAGCAGGGCGGGGTCCAGGATATCCGCCCGGTTGGTGGCGGCCAGGACGATGACGCCCTCGTTGGAGGCGAAGCCGTCCATCTCGACTAAGAGCTGGTTCAGGGTCTGCTCGCGCTCATCATGACCGCCGCCCAAGCCCGCGCCGCGCTGACGGCCCACGGCGTCGATCTCGTCGATGAAGACGATGGCGGGGGAGCTTTTCTTGGCCTGCTCGAACAGGTCACGCACGCGGGAGGCGCCCACGCCGACGTACAGCTCCACAAAGTCGGAGCCGGAGATGGAGAGATACTGGCACCCCGCTTCCCCGGCCACGGCCCGGGCCAGCAGGGTCTTACCGGTACCCGGAGGGCCCACGAGCAGCACGCCCTTGGGGATGCGGGCGCCCAGCTGGGTGTACTGGGCGGGCTGGCGCAGAAAGTCCACGACCTCGGCCAGCTCCTCCTTTTCCTCGTCGGCACCGGCCACGTCATCGAAGGTGACGGTGCGGCCCGTCTCGGCCAGGGTGCGGGCCTTGGCCTTGCCGAACTGACTGGCGGAGGGCCCGCCCCCGCCGCCCTGGGCGCGGCGCAGGAAGAGAAAGTACCACAGGATGGCCATGACCGCCAGCACCACCACCCAGGTCAGGATGGTGCTCATCCAGGCGGGGGAGGGGCTGTCGGGGTAGTCATAGCCGCTCAGAATGCCGCTCTCATACTGCTGGACGACGAGATCGTTGAAGTCGTCGTAAAACAGCTGGAAGCTGTAGATGGAATAGGTGACGATGCGGCTGCCGTCCACGGGTTCCTTCAGGGTGAGGGTCAGGTTGTTGTTGTCGTCTACGGTGAAGCGATCGACCTTCTGCTGCTCGAACAGGGTGCGGATGTCAGAGTACACCCGGTCTGCCTGCTGGTGGGTGGAGGCGGTGCGGTAGATGCTGGTGCCGCAGAAGACCAGAGCCACCACGAACAGCACCAGGATCAGGCCGCGAAAGGGATTTGTATTTGGTTTCAAATGGAACTCACTCCTTTGAGGGGCTGGGTCTGCCCTGCCCCAGGGTGCCCGCCCGGGAGGGGAGGGCGGTTATTCATACACGCTGGGTTTCAAAACGCCGATGTAGGGCAGCTGGCGGTAGTGCTGGTTAAAGTCCAGGCCATAGCCCACCACAAAGGCGTCGGGGATGGTAAAGCCCACATAGTCGGCCTGGAAGGGCAGCACCCGACGCTCAGGCTTATCCAGCAGGGCGCAGACCTTGAGGGACGCGGGTCCGCGCTTTTGCAGCTCCGGCAGGAGCTTGGAGAGGGTGTTGCCGGAGTCCACGATGTCCTCAATGATCAGCACATCCCGCCCGGCGATGTCATCGCCCAGGTCCAGCTTCAGCCTGACTTGGCCGGAGCTTTCCGTGCCCGAGCCGTAGGAGGAAGCGGACAGAAAATCGACGGTGAGGGGCAGATTGATCTGGCGAACCAGGTCCGCCATGAACACAAAGGAACCCCGCAGGGTGCCCACGACCATGGGACTTTTCCCGGCGTAATCCCGGTTGATCTGATCGGCCAGCTCCTTCACCCGCTGGGCCAGGGCCTCCGGGGTGAAAAGGATCTCTTGCATATCCTGTTCCATCATACTAATTCGTTCTCCTCTCTCTTTTTCGGGGTCAGGCGAATGTGCAGGGCGGGGTGGCCGGGGGTGGCCACCCGGGGGAAATTGGGGCCAAGACCGGCGGCGGCCAGCAGGCCCGTCTCATCGGCCAGCACGGGGATGCTCTGCCGGTGCTGGCGGGGAATTTTCTCGTCGATGAACCACTTTTTCAGGGTCTTCGTCCGTCGCCCGGGCAGACGAAGCTGGTCCCCCTGCTGGCGGGCGCGCAGAACCAGGGGGAAGGTCACGCTCTCCCGGTCGATGTCCCACTCATATTCCTCCTGCGCGGGGACCTCGGGACAGGTCGTCTCCTCGATCTCGATCTGCCAGCCGTTGTCCAGCTCGAACACACCGGGTCCGGTCAGCAGACGCAGGGAGAAGGAGGGGGGAATGGACTCTGCCGGGCAAATGACCAGGTTTTCATACTCCCGCCAGGCAAACAGGTCTTCGGGCAGGTTCAGGTTGCCCGAGGGGGCTTCCCCGGCGGCCAGGTCGATGATCTGGTCGATGTGGACCGCCGAGACCTGGAACCGCCCCGCCTTGGCCAACAGCTGTTTCACGGCGCGGGCGGCCACGGGGTGGGGCAGGTCGGCGATGGCGGCGGCAGAGATGGAAACCTTGCCGTCCTCCACCAGAGCGTTACAGGTGACGCTCTCGGCCATGTCGTGCAGCAGCTCCCGGTCCTCCCGCAGGTGGACAAGGTTGGCTGCCAGCGTCGAAACAAAGGCGGGGTTCAAATCTTTCATGACCGGCAGAATTTCCTGCCGGACCCGGTTGCGGGCGAATTTGGTATCCTGGTTGGAACTGTCCTCCACATGGGGGATGTTCT
>CAVCXN010000060.1:0-2438 GCA_963606215.1 uncultured Mycoplasmatota bacterium
TCTCGGCGTAGAAGGGGGTGGTGTCCAGCACAACGATAGCCTCCATGCCGGAGACGATTTCCTCTACGAGCTGGTCCTCAGCGACGATAGCCACAACCTTCGCGCTGGAAATTTCGGTCTTGTCATAGCCATCAAAGACAGTAGAGGGAATTTCCTTGCCGAACTCCACACCGGACCAGCCCAGGTCGCCCAGGGCTTCGCGGGCTTTCCGGGCGCGGACGCGCTGGGCCTCCATCTCCTCGTCGAAGGCTGCGCGGTCCAGGGTCATGCCCTCGTCCTGAACCATCTCTTCGGTCAGGTCCACGGGGAAGCCGTAGGTGTCATAGAGCTTGAAGGCGTCCTTGCCGGAGAACTGGGTCTCGCCCTTGGCCTTGTGCTCGGCCAGCAGGTCGGCGAAAATCTTCATGCCGCCGTCAATGGTCTTGGCAAAGTTCTCCTCCTCGGTGCGGACGACCTTGGTGATATAGTCCTGCTTCTGGCGCAGGTCCTTGTACTCGCCCTCGTTCTCATGAATGACGGTATCCAAAATCCGATACAGGAACGGCTCGTTTACGCCCAGCAGCTTGCCGTGGCGGGCAGCCCGGCGGAGCAGGCGGCGCAGGACGTAGCCCCGGCCCTCGTTGGAGGGCAGCACGCCGTCACAGATCATGAAGGTGGCGGAACGGATGTGATCGGTGATAATCCGCAGAGACACGTCGCTGGCCTGGCTGTCGCCGTAGTGCGCGCCGGTGATCTCGGAGACTTTGTTCGTGATGTTCATGACGGTGTCCACGTCGAACAGGGAGTTGACGTTCTGGCAGACCACAGCCAGACGCTCCAGACCCATGCCGGTGTCGATGTTCTTCTGGGACAGCTCGGTGTAGTGGCCCTCGCCATCGTTGTCGAACTGCGTGAAGACGTTGTTCCAGACCTCCATATAGCGGTCGCAGTCACAGCCGGGCTTACAGTCGGGGCTGCCGCAGCCGAACTCCTCGCCGCGGTCGTAGTAGACCTCGGAGCAGGGTCCGCAGGGACCGGAGCCATGCTCCCAGAAGTTGTCTTCCTTGCCCATGCGGTAGATGCGGTCCTCGGGGATGCCTACCTCGTCCCGCCAGATGTTGAAGGCTTCGTCATCTTCCAGGTAGACGGAGGGATACAGCCGGTCTTTTTCCAGGCCCACCCACTTGGGGTCGGTCAAAAACTCCCAGGTCCAGGCAATGGCTTCGTGCTTGAAGTAATCGCCGAAGGAGAAGTTGCCCAGCATCTCGAAATAGGTGCCGTGGCGGGCGGTGTGGCCGATGTTCTCAATGTCGCCCGTCCGGATACATTTCTGGCAGGTGCAGACCCGGCGACGGGGCGGCTCTTCCTCGCCCTTGAACCAGGGCTTCATAGGGGCCATACCTGCGTTGATGAGCAGCAGGGAGGGGTCGTTCTCCGGCACCAGGGGGAAGCTGGGCAGGCGCAGGTGTCCCTTGGACTCAAAGAAGGTCAGGAACATCTCTCTCAGTTCATTCAAACCATAATACTTATGCATAACATACCTCCGATGTAAAAATACAAAACGAGCGCAAAAACAAAAACAAAAAAAGCTCCTCCCCAGATAGGGACGGAGCTTCACGCTGCGCGGTACCACCCTAATTTCACAGGCAAATCAAATGCCCGTGATCTCAGTTCATTCTGTAACGGGAATGTCCCGGTCCGGTCGTCCCGGACGGCTCGGAAGTGGCTTTGCGCCGGGCCGGGCCGAGGGGCTTGCACCGCTCCCCCTCTCGCTTGGGCCGCCGCTGACGCATGGGCTTCCTCATGGCCATGATTGCTTGGTTATCTTCTATTCTACCATGCTTTTTCCCGCTGTCAAGGGCGGAAATCGACGAATCCTCCGGGGATTTTGGACAGAAGATGGTGGAGCGCGTGAAAAACCGGCAGCAAGACGCGCCTTGCTGCCGGTTTTGGGTTCCTTTGGAATGGGTCTTCTCAGCCCTTCTGCCCCAGGGCGAAGGCAACCTTGTTCAGCTCCAGGACCTTCGCGGGGACGTTGGCTTCCAGGGATGCCTGCCATGCCTCGGCGGGGATGTCGGGGAAGTAATGGGACAGACGGCCCATGAGAACCATGTTCACGGCCTTGGAGGATCCGGCCTGGTCTGCCAGGGCCAGGCAGTCCATGGCATCGACCTTGATGCCCTTGGCCCGCATCTTGCCCACCAGATCCTCGGGGTACTTGGCCAGGCCCGCGATGACGGGCATGGGCTCCATCTGCTGGGTGTTGGTGACGATCTGGCCGGTGGGTTTCAGGTACTCGATCCAGCGGGCGGCCTCCAGCAGCTCGAAGGAGACGATGAAATCCGCCTCGCCCTTGTCGATGATGGGTGAATAGACCTTGTCGCCGAACCGAACGTAGGTCACGACGCTGCCGCCGCGCTGACTCATGCCGTGGACCTCGGAGACCTTGACATCATACC
>CAVCXN010000061.1:0-15668 GCA_963606215.1 uncultured Mycoplasmatota bacterium
TGTGAGATAGTTCGGAGTCTCTTCGTCCGCAGCCTCGTCTACGTTCATCATCTTGGCGTAAAGGGTCATGTTCTTGTTGACAACGTCGCCTGTCTCTGCCCGCTTTGTCAGGCTCTGGTCATAGTACCAGCCCAGGAAGACCTTGCCCGCCTGATAGGGCGTGGACAGCTCGGAGATTTTGGTGCCGGAGCGGAAGGTTGCCGTGTCGGGCAGCTTCAGCCCGGTCGTATCCTGATCGGTGCCAGCAGCAAACTTGACCTCATAATACCGGGTGCTGGACCCGCCGGAGGAGCCGGAGGAGCTGGACCCGTTGGAGGAGTCCGTGCTGGGGACGCCAGGCTCTTTGAACCAGGTCTTGACTGCTTTATGGATCCGCATACACAGGGTTGCTGCCTGGGCGCGGGTCGCGTTGCTCATCGGGTTAAAGTTTGTTCCGTCGCCCACCAGCAGGCCGGTCTTCCACATCGTCAGGACCGACTCCTTCGCCCAGTCGGACACCTTGTCCAGGTCCGCCGGGAGCGTGGTGATGTGCTCGGGCGCATCATATTCCACGCCGAACGCCTCGAAATACCGCACGAAGAAGGCAGCCATCTCCTGGCGGTTGATCAGAGCATCCGGGGAAAAGGTATTCTTACTGGTGCCGGAGGTCACGCCGTGCTTGGCCGCCCACGCCACATAGGGCGCATAGTAAGCGCTGGGAGAGACATCCCGAAACGCTGACTGCCCCGCGTAGGCCGTGGTATCGACCCCAGCCATGCGGCCCAGGACCGTCACAAACATTCCGCGGGTCATGGTTCCCTCCGGGGTGAAGGTTGTGGGACCTGTTCCCGAAAAAATACCATGCTCATAGACATACTGTACAGCATCATTGTACCAGCTGTCGGCCGATACATCGGCAAAGGGATGCTTTCCTTCGTTTACCTTAGCGGCCAGTGCGCTGCATGGCATGACGGTAAGCAGCATGCAGAAGCACAGCAGGAGGCAGGTGAAGCGGCGCAGCAAGGGCCGCCATCTGCGTGGTTCGGTGGGAGGGGGCGCGTCGCCGGTTCCCGATGCCTGAGAATTCCACTCTTTCATTGTTCTCTCCTTAAATTGAAGTCCTATCCACGACCGAACCATGCTGAGGCAGGAAACCTGATATCTGGAAAAAAGTCTGTTTTTAGCGCTAAAAACAGCTGTAAGGTACCTTACAGCATAAGCTTTTCGGCGAAGAAGGCTAGCCGGGGCAAGAATGCCCACGAACACAAAATTGTAGCATACAGAAACCAAAGAAACAAGAGGGGATGGTGAATTTTTTGGTGCAGGATTCCACAGAAAAAGGAAGCCCTGAAGCAGCGTGATGTTGCTTCGGGGCTTCCGGCGATTCGTCCCGGCCTTGTCGGGCTTGTTCGCTCAACTTACTCGTTCAATAGGTTTTTCAGGATCTGCGCCACCTGCGCTCTGGTTGCGGTCTGCCTGGGGGAGAGGGTCGTGCCGGAAGTGCCGTTGATGAGCTTCTGCGCATTGGCCCAGGAGAGGGCGGTCCTGGCGTAGGCGCTGATGGTGCCGGCATCGGTGTAGGCGCTCAGGTCTGCGCTGGCGGTGGTGTCGTTGTTTTTGTACTGGGCGTAGCGGTAGAGGATGGCCGCCAGCTGCTCGCGGGTGATGTTGTCGGTGGGGCCAAACCTGTTGTTGCCATAGCCGCTGACAATGCCGTTCTGGGCACACCAGGCCACGGCGTCGGCGTAGTAGGTGCCGGAGGCCACATCCGTAAAGCTGCTGGAGGCAGTCACGGCGGGGGAACCCTCCAGACGGTAGAGGATGGTGACGATCATGGCGCGGTTCGCGGCGGTGTTGGGAGAGAAGAGGCCGCTGCCCGTGCCGGACATGAGGCCCTTTTCAGCGACGTATTTCACGGCGCTGGCGAACCAGTCGCTGTCCTTCACGTCGGAGAAGCTGCCGGGGGCGGCGGGCTGGGTGTTGGAGCCGCCGGAGCCGGAAGAGCTGCCGCTGCTGCTATTGCCGGGGAGGTCCGGGGGCTGCTGGCCGTCCTGGGGGGGCTGCATATCGCCGCCGTTTCCGGGCTGTCCCCCGCCGGGTCCTCCGCCGGTGATGGTGTCGGTGGAGGCCGTGGCGGTGCCGGAGCCGGAGCCGGAAGCGTTCAGGGTGTAGGACGTGCCGGAGGTCAGGTCGGGAGAGGAGAAGAAGAGGTAATTGGCGTTGCAGACAGCCGTGCCGCTGAACACGGTGGAGCCGCTGGCATTCTGGATGGTAAAGGCCGTGCCCTTGGTGAAGAGGCTGGCGCTGTTGGCCTGGCCGGGGGCGGTAGGCATCGTGGCTGTGTTGCCGGTGTCAGAGGTGCTCTGGCCGGTGCCGCTGGTGCTGTCCGCGCTGCCGGGGCGTCCGCCCATGCCGCCGGGACCGCCGTTCATCCCCCCGCCGGGGCCGCCGCCGGAGGTGCTGCCGAAGGTGAGGTAGGGCTGGGTGGCGGTGAGGTTCATGCCCTGGCCGTTGCTGCCGCCTGCGGCCAAAATCGTCCCGCCGGAGATGGTGATGGTGCCGTCGGCGTCCAGAGGCTGGTTGTCGGCGGCGTTGGCCGTCCAGACGGCGATGGTGCCGCCGGAGATGGTCAGGCTGCCGTTGGAGTCAAAGCCGTCGCCGTTGGAGGTGTAGGCGGTGATGGTACCGCCGGAGATGTTCATGGCGAAGCTGTAATTGGTCAGGTTGCCGTTGGCCGCGTTCAGGCAGTCGTCGGAGCAGTTGATGGTGATGCTGCCGGAGTAGACGTTCAGGGTTGCCCCCTCCAGGGCTTCGTAAGCGTCGGTGACATGGATAGTCGGCCCAGTGGTGCCGCTGGCGCCGATGTTCAGGGTCAGATCACAGTGGATGGCGTCGTCCCCGGCGGAGATGGTGAGATCGCCGCTCTTGATGTTCAGCGTCTGCTCGGCGTTGATGGCGTCGTTGACGGGGGCCTTGATGTTCAGGGTCAAGGTCTGGATGGTGAGGGAGGCGGTGCCCTCCTCGTCGGTGGTGGCCCCGGACTTGATGCCGTTTTTGCCGTTGGCGGTGATGTTCAGGGTGCCGGAGCCGGAGAGCGTAACCTGGGAGCCGTCCTTGCATTTCAGGACGGCGTTTTCGGCGTTCGTGTTGTCGGTATATGTTTCGTCGTTGTTCTTTTCCGAGTCTGTCAAAGAGTTGGTCGTGCCGCTGGCGGCGACGATATTGACTTCGGTGGATTTATTGCAGGCGATGGGGGCGGTGTCGCTGCTGGTCAGGTCCAGGCCGTCCAGGACCAGGGTGACGCCGGTGGTGCCCTTCTTCACAGTGATGGAGCCATCCGAGCAGGTGCCGGAGACGAGGTAGGTCCCGGCCTCGTTGATGGTCAGATCGGTGCCGTCGATCTTGTAGCTGCCGTCATTGCCCTCCGCAGCGGTGATGCCGGAGTCGGAGAAGACAAAGCTGGTCGCGCCGGCGCTGGTATATTCCTCCGCCGCTGAAGCGCGGGTGGAGAGGGGGAGCAGCGAAGCCAGCATTGCCGACGCCGCCACCCACGCCAGCGCCCTGCGCTTGTAGGTCGAAATGGTCATGCGTCTCATTCCTTTCTGTAGTTCCCTGGGATGGCCTTATCCTAGCCCAGAAACCTAAAGGAAACTTAAAGGAATGCGGACAGCCCCGGAGCAACCTGATATGCTCCGGGGCTGTTGTGGTGTGTGGGGGGGTTCTTCGGCGTCCCGTTACTCTGCCAGAGCGCGGTAGATGAAGGTGACGATCTGGGCGCGGGTGCAGCTGCTGTCGGGGCTGAAGGTGGTGTCAGTGGTGCCCTTGGTCACGCTCTGCTTGACGGCCCACAGCACCGCGTCGGCGTAGTAGGTGTCAGACTTCACGTCGGTAAAGGGATTGGCTGTGCCCGCGGCCGGGGACTTTTCGGAGCGCCACAGGAAGGTGACGATCTGCCCGCGGCTGCAAGTCTGGTTGGGGCTGAAGGCAGTCTCGCTTGTGCCCTTGGTGACACCGTTTTCCACGGCCCAGAGCACGGCGTTGTAGTAGTAGCTGCCGGCCTTCACGTCAGTGAAGGGCATGGCGGTAGCCTGGGGCGTGGGGCTGCCCGCGGCACGCCACAGGAAGGTCACGGCCTGCGCGCGGGTGCAGATGCCGTCCGGGGTGAAGTGACTGTCATCGGTGCCCTGGGCGATGCCCTTGTCTGCGCCCCAGAGGACGGCTTCATAGTAGTAGGAGCTGATGGGCACATCCATGAAGTAATTCAGGATGGTGTTGTCCTCCATGAAGGTGGCCGTCACGGTGACGTTGCTGCCGGGCATCGTGAAGGTGTAGCTCTCGCCGACCTTCACGATGGTCAGCTCAAGCTCCTTGCTGTTGGCGTCAGCGGCGGTGAGGGTCTCCAGCGTCCAGCCCTGGGTGGGCTTGACCGTCAGGGTGACGGTCGCGCCGGCGGAGGCCGTCTCGCGGTCGGCGGTCACGGTACCCTTCTGCGCCTCCTTCACCGTGATGGTGTAGGCGCTGGTGTTCGTGCCTTGTGTTTCAGGGGTGTTTTCTGAATCGCCCTGTGCTGCAAACGCCGTCACGGTGAGCGACGCTGCCAGCAGGGTGAGTGCGGTGAGCAGACTAAAAATTCTCTTTTTCATAATGTCCTCCTTAATTACCATTTTCAGGGACTCCAAACGATGTTATTCTATCAGAAGGCAGTGCATATTTCAAGGAAAAAATGACCAAAAGCAAACCGTTCGGTGAGCGGCTTTTCGTCTGCGGCGTGATATCGCTGCCTGGATGATTTGGTATTGAAAGAAAGGGGAAAAACTGATATAATACAATTTATTAAAAGGATCAAAAGTGAACAGGATGACAAACAGCATGTTTCAATTAGGACGGATCGAAAAACTGCATGACTATTTCAGTGCGTGTTCTTGCCGCCGGGAACAAGCTGTCTTTTTTTATCGTGTGACGGGGTACAGTGGGGAGATTGCGGCCTTTTTGACCCGGTATGATCAGGCCGCCCGCACCAACGGTGTGGTCATCGAGGGGCGCATCCCCAACCCGGCCCCCAAGCAGCTGGACTATCTGGCGGAGATGATGGGGGGCGACTTTCAGCTCGACGCGGGCTTTCTCACCCAAAAGCTCACGCGCTGGCTGCCGCGTCTGACCGGGGCACAGCGAGAGGCCGTGGTCACGGCGATGATGGCGACCCTGCGGGACTTGCAGGCCCACGGGAAAAACGAGAATATGCTCCGCAACGCCTACATCAAATACATGTGCTGGCTCTACTATAAGTTCGAGCGCATTCTGAACCGCCTGGGCGGGGACGACCTGCCGAAGATTTTGTACGACGGCACGGTGAGCAGCTACGAATTACAGCTCTTAGTGATCTTAGCCCGGGCCGGGGCAGATATTGTGTTGCTAGAACGGGCGGGGGACGAGGGCTATCTCCGCTGTGACCCCACGAGCCAGTATGCCCAGCTCTACCAGGCCACTGATCTACAGCCCTTTCCGGCAGACTTTTCCCTGCGTCAGCTCCGGGAGCAGGGTCAGAAGCAGGCCGAGCGGCAGAAGCTCTACGGCGCCCCGGCGGGCATCGCCCCCTGCACCAACGCCTGGATGAAAGCCCCGGACGCGAAGGAGATTTTGACGGCGGTCCGGGCCAGAGGGGATGACCCCAATTTATTCTACAACGCCTTTGTCGTGCAGTACGGCGTGGAGGACAAGCTCCTCTTCCCCGGTGACATGGTGGCGTTTTACCAACAGCTCAAGCGGGAGGGGAGAAAGGTTTGCTTAGAAAACGGCAGACTGCCGCCCCCTACCCCGGAGGAGATCGCCGCCGTCCGGCGGCGGAACCACCAGACCGCCGAGCAGCTGGCGGCAGACCTGGCCGCAAATTTGCAGTACCCCAACAACCGGCAGCTCCAAACGCTCCTGCGGCAGGCGTTTCTGGATGTGGTTCTGGAAGAGGACAAGGCCCTGCGAGGAAACCTGAACCGGCTGACGAACAAGGCCGTCTATCTGGTGGCCTGGATGAAGCGGTATCAGAAAGACCTGTTCCAGAACTGGCAGGCGCCGGAGGTCGGCGTGTTTATTCTGTTCGGTGCCTGCGCGGGGGACAACGAGGCGCTGTTCCTGCGCCTGCTGGCGAAGCTGCCGGTGGATGTGCTGGTTTTGCTGCCGGACCTGAACGCCGCCTGCGTGCTGAAGGACCCGGCGCTCTTGGATTTGCACTATGACAACTCCCTGCCCATGACGGAATTTCCCGTGGAACCCTCTCAGATGCGGATGCGGACGGCGGCGTATCAGGCCGAGCGGGAGATGGACAGCATCCTCTACCAAAACACCGGCCTCTACCGGGCTAAGCAGCACCAGAAGGCCGAGGCCGTGACGTTACAGACCATGTACGAGGAAATTGGCCTGCTCTGGGACCAGGAGCTGAAATACCGCCCCGGCTTTGCCGCCGAGGGAGACACGGTGACGGTTCCGGTTTTATTGGCAAAGATATGCGGCGTAAAGGACGGGCCGATCGTGCAGTACTGGCTGGACATCAAGAAGCTGGTGACGCCGGAGACGACGCTCGTGACAAAAGTTCCCTGGCAGACCGGCTTGGAGGCCAACCCCATGAAGCCCTATGCCACCCAGTTTTTGCGGCAGGGGCGGCTCCAGCGGGAGAAGATCAGGCAGCACAAAGACTACCCCTACGGCATTCTACGGCCGGAAATTCAGGACTATCTGCTGGACAAGCTGCAAGTACTGCTGGATGAGAAGCTCATCACCGGGACGTATCAGAACGGCACGGAGTACACCATCGTCTCGACGGTTTTGGGTCTGCCGAAGGACATCCTGCGGCGCATCCAGAACTTCGACTTTACCAGGAAAAACCCCAAGCTCATCGTCATCAGCACCACGGAGGAAACGCTGTCGCTGGAAGACAGCATCTTAGCGGCGTTTCTGAACCTGGTGGGATTCGATCTTTTATTCTTTGTCCCCACAGGATACCAGAGCATCGAAAAATATTTCCAAAAGCCCTTTGCCAACGAGCATCAACTGGGACCCTACCGCTATGACCTGCGGGTACCCGATTTTCGGACCCTGCACGAGGGGGGAAAAAGCTCGATCAGAAAATTATTTGGAAGGAGTTTTTAAGCCATGGGATTGGATTTTACAAAGCCCGCCGCCAGCCCGGAAGCGGCCCCGCAGAACCCCGCGACGCCTGCCGTCCAGGAGGAAAACTATCCCCAGTATAACATCGTGGCCGACCGCCAGCAGATGGACCAGACCCTCACCGGCTCCCCGGAGGTGGACGAGCTGGCCAGCAAGATCGAGGTGTACAACCTGGAGAGCATCGTCTCCTTCGGCTCCGAGGCCGCAGACGAAATTTCCAAGTGCTCCGACGTGATTTTAAATGGTATGGACCTGAGCCAGCTGGACAATTCCAGCACCATGCTGACCACGCTGGCGAAGATCATGGACAAGTTTGACGTGGAGGAGCTGAAGGACAACCCCGGCCTGTTCAACAAGCTCTTCGGCAACCTGCGCAAGCAGCTGGATAAAATTTTGAACAAGTACCACACCATGGGGGACGAGATCGACAAGATTTACGTCCAGCTCAAGCAGTATGAGAGCGAGATCAAGCAGTCCAACCGCAAGCTGGAGGATATGTTCCAGGCCAACGTCGGCTACTATCACCAGCTGGTAAAGTACATCCTGGCCGGGGAGCAGGGCTGCCGGGAGCTGGAAGCCTACATCGCCCAGCGCCAGGCTGACCTGGAGCGCACCGGAGACAACGCCATTCAGTTTGAGCTGGCCTCCCTGAACCAGGCCCTCATGATGCTCGAGCAGCGCACCCAGGACCTGCGGACGGCGGAGAATGTGGCCATGCAGTCCATTCCCATGATCAAGACCATGCAGTTCAGCAACATGAACCTGGTGCGGAAGATCAACTCGGCCTTCATCGTCACCTTGCCTGTCTTCAAGCAGGCCATCGCCCAGGCCATCATGCTCAAGCGCCAGCGCATCCAGGCCGAGGCCATGTCCGCCCTGGACGCCAAGACCAACGAGATGCTCCTCCGCAACGCCCAGAACACCGCCGAGCAGTCCAAGATCACCGCGCGCCTGGCCTCCGGCAGCTCCATTAAGACGGAGACGCTGGAAAAGACATGGCAGACCATCGTCTCCGGCATCGAGGAGACGATGCAGATCCAGGAGAACGCCCGGAAGCAGCGGGTGGAGGACCAGAAGAAGCTGGAAGCCATCAAGCAGGATTTCAACAAGCGGTTTAGCGGGGCCTTAAAGTAAAACACCCCAAACGTAGAAAGGAAGGAAACCCTATGCCGATCAACCTGACAAAAGGACAGAAAGTCGACCTGACCAAGGGCACCCCCGGCCTGACCAAGCTCATGGTGGGCCTTGGCTGGGACGTGAACGCCTTTGATTCCGGCTATAATTTTGACCTGGACGCCTCCGCGTTCATGGTGGGCAGCAACGGCAAGTGCCCCACCGAAAAAGAGTTCATCTTCTACAGCAACTTAGAGCACCCCAGCGAATCCGTCAAGCACATGGGCGACAACCTCACCGGCGAGGGTGAGGGCGACGACGAGCAGATCGAGGTCGATCTGTCCAAGGTCCCTGCGAATATCGAGCGGATCGCGTTTACCGTGACCATCTATGATGCCGACGTGCGCCGCCAGAATTTCGGCCAGGTGCAGAACGCCTATATCCACATCCAGGACATGGTGTCCGGCGCCGACCTCATCCACTATGACCTGGGCGAGGACTTCTCCATTGAGACGGCCATCGTCGTCGGCGAGCTGTATCGTCACAACGGCGAGTGGAAGTTCAACGCCATCGGCAGCGGCTTCCAGGGCGGCCTGGCGGCCCTGTGCGGGCATTATGGCATCGAAGTGGCTTGAGCGCAGACAGCGCAGATAAAAAGGAGTAATCAACTATGCCAATCAGTCTGAAAAAGGGGCAGAAAGTCAGCCTCTCGAAAGAAAACCCCGGTCTGAGCAAGGTCCTGGTGGGCCTGGGCTGGGACGTGAACGCCTTTGACACCGGCGGGGCCTTCGACCTGGACGCCGCCGCCTTCCTGCTGGGCGAGAACGGGAAAATCACCCGGACGGAGGACTTCGTCTTCTACGGCAACCTCAAGCACCCCTCCGGGGCCGTCGAGCATCTGGGAGACAACCTCACCGGCGAGGGCGACGGGGACGATGAGCAGATCAAGGTCGATCTCTCCCTCATCCCGGCCAACATCCAGCGCATGGCCTTCACCGTGACGATTTATGACGCCGACGTGCGCCGCCAGAACTTCGGCCAGGTCAGCAACGCCTTCATCCGCATCGTGGACGAGAGCAATGGCCAGGAGATTCTGCGCTATGACCTGGGCGAGGACTTCTCCATTGAGACGGCCATCGTCGTCGGTGAGCTGTATCGGCACAACGGCGAGTGGAAGTTCAACGCCATCGGCAGCGGCTATCAGGGCGGCCTGGCGGCGCTGTGCGCCAACTACGGCGTGGAAGTGGAAGACTGAGCCGGCGCAAAGCACCGGAAAAAGGAGGAGTTTCCCATGGCCATCAGCCTGGAAAAGGGAAAGAAAGTCAACCTGTGCAAGCAGGAAAAAGTGGGGCTGGGCGAAATTCTCGTGAACCTCAACTGGAACAGCAAGCCCGCCAAGAAGGGCTTCCTGGGCAGTCTCTTCGGCGGCGGCAGCAAGCCCATCGACTTAGATTTGGGCTGTCTGTATGAGCTGAAAAACGGCAAGAAGGGGACCGTCCAAGCCCTGGGCAACGCCTTCGGGTCCCTGCAGCAGGAGCCGTATATCGCCCTGGACGGCGACGACCGCACCGGGGCCGTGGCCACGGGCGAGAACCTGCGCATCGACGGCAACCACATTGCCGACATCAAGCGCGTGCTCATCTACACCTATATCTACGAGGGCGTGGCCAACTGGCAGGAGGCGGACGCCGTCGTGACCATCCGCTACCCCGGGGCCGAGGACCTGGTGGTGAAGATGGACGACTACCACTCCAATCAGATTATGTGCGGCCTGGTCCTGCTGGAAAACGTGAACGACGAGACGTTCAGCGTGGAGAAGATCGTGCAGTTCTACCGGGGCCACCAGGCACTTGACCAGGCGTTTGGCTGGGGTATGCGCTGGACCCCCGGGCGGAAATAAGGAGGAACAACTACCATGGCGATCAGCCTGCAAAAGGGACAGCGCGTGAGCCTGTCCAAGGAAAGCAAAGAGGGCCTGAACCGGGTCATCGTCGGCCTGGGCTGGGACGAGGCCAAGCGGCCCCAGCCCAAGGGCTTTTTGGCCAGTCTGTTCGGCGGCGGGGGAGAGCCACAGGCCATCGACTGTGACGCCTCCGCCCTGCTCTTACAGGGCGGCAAGCTCAAGAATTGGAAAGACGTGGTCTACTTCGGCAACCTCGGCCACAGCAGCGGGGCCGTCCAGCACCAGGGCGACAACCTCACCGGCGAGGGCGAGGGGGACGACGAGCAGATTGTGATCGAGCTGGACAAAGTGCCCGCTCAGTATGACCGCATCGTGGTCGTGGTGAACATCTTCCGGGCTGTGGCCCGGCACCAGCACTTTGGGATGATCGAAAATGCCTTCATCCGTATCGTGGACGCCCGGAACAACCAGGAGCTTTGCCGGTTCAACCTCTCGGAGCACTACGACAACATGACCGCCATGATCTTTGGCGAGGTCTACCGCCATGGGAGCGAGTGGAAGTTCAACGCCATCGGTCAGGCGACGACAGACCCCAGCTTGGAGGCGCTGAGTAAGCGCTATCAATAAACCAAACCACCCGGAAAAAGAGGAAGGGAGACGCTCCTTCTCTTTTTCCGACCGCTCAAAAAGGAGAAAAACAACCCATGCACTTTAACGGTTTGAACGACCAGGAAGTCGAGCAGTCCCGAAAGTCCAACGGCAGCAACGCCATCCCGGACTCGGAACCCACTACCTTCTGGGCAGAATTCAAGGAGACCTTCGGCGACCCCATGATCAAAATTTTGCTGGCCATCGCCGTCATCATGATCATCATGTTCGCCTTCGGCTACTCCGACATCTACGAGCCGGTGGGCACTATCGTGGCGGTTCTCATCGTGGCGGTTGTCAGCGCCAAGACCGGCGTGGCCAGCGACACGAAATACCGGCAGCTAAAGGACTCGACAAAGAAAGATCAATGTAAGGTCTATCGAAACGGCGTCATCACGGTCATCGACGTGGACGACGTGGTGGTGGGCGACAAGGTCCTGCTGCAGTCCGGTGACAAAATTCCTGCCGACGGCGTGTTGGTCGCCGGCGACCTGCGGGTGGATAACTCTGCCCTGAACGGCGAGGCCGAGGAATGCTCTAAGACCGCCGCCGCCGAGGGCACAAAGCTGGCCGGCGAGATCACCGGCGACACGTTTGTGGATGCCCACTCCCTCTTCCGGGGGGCCGTCCTGTTTGACGGCGAGGGTGTGCTGGACGTGCAGAAGGTGGGCCTGGCTACCATGATGGGCAAGATGGCCGAGGAGATGCAGGAGGACGAGCCGGACTCCCCCCTGAAGGTCAAGCTGGCCAAGCTCGCCAAGCAAATTTCCACCTTCGGCTATATCGGCGCTGTCGTCATTGCCGTGATGTACTTCGGCTACTTTATCTTACAGGCTGGCGGCTTTGGGGCCTACTTTGCCGCGCCTCCGGCGGATATCATTCAGGACATCGTCGAGGCCGTCTCCCTGGCCGTCGTGATCATCGTCTGCGCCGTGCCCGAGGGCCTGCCGCTGATGATCTCCCTGGTGCTGATGCAGAACACCAGCAAGATGCTGGATCACAACGTCCTGGTCCGGAAAGCGGAAGGCATCGAGACCGCCGGTTCCCTGAACATCCTCTTCAGCGACAAGACCGGCACCATCACCAAGGGACAGCTGGAGGTGGTGGAGTTTTTCACCGCCGACGGCCTGACCATTCCCCTGGACCAGCTGGGCCAGCACGGGAAGATCAAGGGTCTGCTCGATTTGGCCATCGGCAAAAACACGCAGTCTATGTTTGACGCGGACGGCCGCGTGGTCGGCGGCAACGCCACAGACCAGGCCCTGGTCAAGTTCCTGGGCAAGGACACCATGAAGCAGCTGGAGGGCGTGTGCAAGACCGTTAAGATGCAGGGCTTCAACTCCACCAACAAGTTCAGCCAGGTCTATCTGGGCGAGATGGGCAAGACCCTCTATAAGGGCGCCCCGGAGCGCCTGCTGGCTACCGCCAAGAAATACCTGGGTCTGAACGGCGAGATCAAGGACCTGGACCCCAAGGTTCTGGACGCCAAGATCGTAGAGCTGGCCGACAAGTCCATGCGCGTGCTGGCCTTCGGCTACTCCGAGCAGGCTATGGTCGAGAACAAAATCCACGACGATGTGGTTCTCATCGGCTTCGTGGGCATCCGGGACGACGTGCGCCCCGAAGCGCGGGAAGCCATTGCCAAGGTGCGGCAGGCGGGCATCCAGGTCGTCATGATTACCGGCGACCGCTTGGAGACGGCCGTCGCCATCGCCAAGGACGCGGGCCTGTACCACGGCGGCGACGAGGTGGCCCTGACCTCTGCCCACCTCAACGAGCTTTCCGACGACGAGGTGAAAGAAATTATCCCCCGCATCCGGGTCATTGCCCGGGCCTTGCCCACGGATAAATCCCGCATGGTCCGCCTGTGTCAGGAGATGAACCTGGTGGTCGGCATGACCGGCGACGGCGTGAACGACTCCCCCGCTTTGAAGCGGGCCGACGTGGGCTTCGCCATGGGCAGCGGCACCGAGGCCGCAAAAGAGGCCGGGAAAATCATCATTCTGGATGATAACTTTAAGTCCATCAAGGATGCCATTTGGTATGGCCGTACCATTTATCACAATATCCTGAAATTCTGTAAGTTCCAGCTGGTCATCAACGTGGCCGCCGTGGTCGTCAGCGCCATCGCCCCCTTCTTTGGGGTGGAGGAGCCGCTGAAAGTCACCCACCTGCTGTTCGTAAACCTGGTCATGGACGGCCTGGGGGCCATCATGCTGGGCAATGAGCCGGCCATTGAGCGGTATATGAAGGAAAAGCCCCGCCGCCGGGACGAGAGCATCATCAGCAAGCCCATGATGGGGCAGATCCTGACCATGGGCCTGTGGCTGACGGTCGTCAGCTTCCTCTTCCTGAAGCTGCCGGTTTTCGACCGTCTCTTCCCCGTGCTGGACGAGAAGCTCACCGCCTACTTCGTCCTCTTCATTTGGAGCGCCTTGTTTAACGGCTTCAACGTCAGAGACGACGGCTTTGGCATCTTTAAGGGTCTGGACCAGAACACAGGCTTTATGAAGGTCTTCGCCATCATTGCCATTGTCCAGGCAGCCATCGTCAACGCACCGCTGATCCCTGTACCGATCTTCACCTGGATTGGGGACATGTTCAGCTGCGTGCCCTTCCCGCCGCTGGGCTGGGTGGTGGTCATTGTCTTGGCCTTCACCATGATCCCTGTGGACCTCATCCGCAAGACAGTCACCAAGCAGGAGAGCCGCCAGCTGGTGGAGCAGCCTCAGTAAACTTTAGAATATTTTTCACAATTCTCGCGGAAACGGGGCTGCCTCGCAAAGAGGCAGCCTCTGTTCGTCAACGGGATCCCCTTCGTTGACCTTTCCCCCTCTCTTGCGTATAATGGGAAAAATGAAGTGATTCGGAGGGGAGCTTATGATTCGATTGGAATGCGACTACGCGGAAGGGGCACATCCCCGCGTGCTCCGGCGGTTGACGGAGACGAACTTTGAACAGACCGCCGGGTACGGAGAAGACGATTTCTGCGAGACAGCACGGGCGCAGATTCGCGCCCTGTGCGGCGGTGGGGAAGCGCTGGCGGTCCACTTTTTGGTGGGCGGGACCCAGGTCAACACAACGGTGATCGCTGCGGCCCTGCGGCCCCATCAAGGGGTCATTGCCGCCAGCACCGGGCACATCAACGTCCACGAGACGGGGGCCATTGAAGCCACCGGGCACAAGGTCCTGCCCATCCCGTCGGACGACGGAAAGCTCACGGCGGCGGGCATCGCCCAGCTCTGGCAGGCCCACTGGGACGACGCCACCCACGAGCACATGGTCCAGCCCGCCATGGTCTATCTCTCCCAGCCCACGGAGAACGGCACGCTCTACTCCCTGGAAGAGCTGGACGCCATCTGGCAGACCTGCCAGGCCAAGGGTCTGCTGCTGTATCTCGACGGGGCGCGGCTGGGCTACGGCCTGACCAGCGAAGCCTGCGACATGACCCTGCCCGACCTGGCCCTCCGGTGCGATGCCTTTACCATCGGCGGCACCAAGCAGGGCCTGCTCTTCGGGGAGGCCCTGGTCATCCGCAACCCGGCGCTGAACCGGGATTTCCGCTATCTCATCAAACAGCACGGCGGCCTGCTGGCAAAGGGACGGCTGTTGGGGGTGCAGTTCTCGGCCATTCTGGAGGAGGAGCTGTACTTCACCCTGGCCCGGCAAGCGGATGAGTTCGCCATGACGATACGACGGGCCTTTGAAGCCAAGGGCTGCCCGATGCTCTACGACTCCTATACCAACCAGCAGTATCCCATCCTGCCCGACAAGCTGCTCCGGGAGCTGGAGAAGGACTTTGCCTTCGCCTTCTGGAGCAAGCCCGACAAGACCCACACCGCCGTGCGGGTCTGCACCAGCTGGGCCACCACGAAGACGGCGGTGGAGCGGCTGCTTCAGCGTTTGGAACAGGCATAAGACCGAACGACCGACACATACTACGGAGGAAATGATCGCCATGAAATTATACACCATTGCCCATGAGAACCGCACCCTGGTCTGCCAGGAGACGGCCCCCGGCACCCTGCGGGTCCTGCCCTACGCCAGCATGAACGACCTGCTCACCGATGACCCTGCCCGCCGGGAAAGCATCCTGTCCGAGCAAGCGGGGGAGACGCTGGCCCTGGCTGAGGTCCGGGTCCTGGCCCCCATCCCGGAACCCCGGCAGGATGTCATCTGCCTGGGCATGAACTACCAGAAGCACAAGACCGAGGCCGAGCAGTTCAACGCCGACGCCTTTACCCGGGAAAAGGGGAGTGCCGTCTACTTCTCCAAGCGGGCCACCCACTGCCCCGGCCCCGGAGAACCCATCCCCGGGCACTTTGACATCGTGGATAGTCTGGACTACGAGACGGAACTGGCCGTCGTCCTGGGCAAGGATGCGAAAAACGTCCGGGAAGAAGACGCCTATGACTATGTCTTCGGCTACACCATCGTCAACGATGTCTCC
This sequence comes from uncultured Mycoplasmatota bacterium, assembly GCA_963606215.1. Classification (GTDB taxonomy): domain Bacteria; phylum Bacillota; class Clostridia; order Oscillospirales; family Oscillospiraceae; genus Evtepia. The sequence goes on from CAVCXN010000061.1 coordinate 15,252, forward strand.
GCCCGGAACCTACAGACCGGCCACAAGCAGTGGTACTTCGGCAAGGGCTTGGACGGCTTCACCCCCATGGGCCCCTGCCTCGTCACCCGGGATGCATTTGCCCAGCCCCCGGCCCAGGCCATCCGCACCTGGATCAACGGGGAGCTGCGGCAGGACGCCGTCACTGACGAGCTGATCTTCTCCATCGCCCACGTCATTGCAGAGCTTTCCCAGGGCATGACCCTTCGGGCCGGGACCATTATCGCCACCGGCACCCCGGCGGGGGTCGGCATGGGCTTTGATCCCCCCAAGTTTTTGCAGGCGGGGGATGTGGTCCGGTGTGAGATCGAGGGCATCGGCGTCTTAGAGAACACCGTCGAATAACTGTTCCACAAGAGAACAGCCCCGCTGTCTGGAATCTATCAGGCGGCGGGGCTG
>CAVCXN010000062.1:0-3601 GCA_963606215.1 uncultured Mycoplasmatota bacterium
GGCCAGCTGCCCTGTATGCGCATGACGGACAACACCGCCCGGAAGCAGCTTTTCAACGCCCCCGGCTTAGAGGGTGTGGTCTATCACACCCTGCAATTCTGTGACTACTACGGCTTTGAGTACGCGGGCCTGCGCAGCCACATTTCCGTCCCCCTGCTCAAGATCGAGTCGGACGGCACCACCCAGAGCCGGGAGCAGCTGCGCACCCGGCTAGACGCCTTTGCCGAGGGCTTCGGCACCCAGAAAGGAGCGACGACTATGGACAAGCACGGCTACTTTGCCGGCATCGACAGCGGGTCCGCCACCACCGACGTGGTCATTCTGGACCAGGATAAAAACATCGTGGCCAAGGTCATCCTGCCCACCGGGGCCGGGGCCTCCAACGGGGCACAGCGTGCCCTGGAGCAGGCGCTTCAACAGGCGGGCCTGACGGAAAAAGACCTGACTGCCACCGTCACCACCGGCTACGGCCGCGGGGTCATCCAGACCGGCAACAAATCCGTCACCGAGATCACCTGCCACGCCAAGGGCGCGCACTTCCTGAATCCTGCCATCCGCTCCGTCATCGACATCGGCGGGCAGGACAGCAAGGCCATCAAAGTGGAGCCGGACGGCAGTGTGTCCAACTTTGTGATGAATGACAAGTGTGCCGCAGGCACCGGACGCTTTCTGGAGATGATGGCCAGGACGCTGGAAATTTCGTTGGAAGAAATTTCGACCATCGGCCTGAAATGGAAAGAAGAAATCACCATTTCCTCCATGTGTACCGTTTTCGCCGATTCCGAGGTCGTCTCCCTGGTGGCCCAGAACAAGGCCCTGCCGGACATCGTCCACGGCCTGAACCAGTCCGTCGCCACCCGCGCTGCCGCCCTCTTCCGGCGCATCGGCGGGGAGCACCCCTGCATGATGACCGGCGGCGTGTCCCGCAACAAGGGCGTGGTCGGCGCCATTGAGGAAAAGATCGGTCAGCCCCTCTACATCCACCCAGACGCCCAGCTCTGCGGAGCTTTGGGCGCGGCGCTGTTTGCGTTGGAGATGCCCTGACCCCTTCCATCGAACCATCACAAAAAAATTACAGGCTCCCCTGGCCGTTGGGCTGGGGGAGCCTGCTTTTGTCTCATTTTCGAATTTTTAGGCTGAGTTTCATCAAATAGGATTCCGGATCACGGGAGGTGCTGTAGTTCACTAAGTCTTCCTCGTATAAGTCGCCGTCAATGGCGTATCCCTGCTCCCCCACCCAGCGGACGAGGGCACGGCTGGCCTCGTACTCGGATTGATAGGAACCCTGGTGGCATAGAACGGCATAGGTTCCGGCGGGGCGAATGCGGGTGGGCCAGCCCATGGCCCCTGGTGGGACGGGGCAGTAATAGAAATCCTCCGTCACCTCACCCCGCTCGAGCGTCTCCCGAGATACGATATCGCCCGGGGCCTGGGAGGGGATGCCGTTGGCCCGAGTCCAGGCCAACAGCTCGCGGACGTGAAGAAAGTAAACGGCCTCATCAAATGTCTCGTTTTTGATTTTTGGGGCAGGCACTACGGCGCAGAGGGCTTCCGGCTGTTCTTCCAGGAAGAATGCGCCGGGGCGGGCGGACCGGGCCTGGCGTACCTTGTCCACGGTGTCTTCTAATAGCCGCCCCATCTGCTCCAACCTCCGCCGCTCGGCTTCCAGGGCAGCTTCTTTTTCTTCTAGCAGGGAGAGCAGGGCTTCGGGACTGCGGCGGTTGAGATAATCCCGAATCTCCGCCAAGGGCGTGCCCAGGCGTTGGAGGGCGGCGATCAAATCATAGGTGGGCAGCTGGCGGGCAGAATAGTAACGGTAGCCGTTCTCCCCCACCCGCTGGGGTTTTAAGAGGTCGATATGGTCGTAGTGCAGCAGGGTGTCTTTTTTGACCCCGCACAGGGCGGCAAACTCCGCCGTTTTGAAGGTGTGTTTTTCCATCCCACGGCTCCTTTTCAAAAAATTTGCAGAAATCTCTTGACTCTGGGGTAACTCCATCCTTTATCCTAAGGATACCAAAACCCCCGCCGATGCGCAAGGGAGCATCGGACCGGGAGACTAATTTGAGGTGAATATCATGTCTGCCCCCCGCCATTCCTGGAAAACCTTTCTGCATTACGTTCTGCCCTCGGTGTCTGCCATGGTGCTGTTTTCGTCTTACACCATCGTGGACGGCATCTTCGTCTCCAAGGGCGTAGGTGAGCTGGCCCTGGCCGGCGTCAACATCGCCCTGCCGTTCATCAATTTCTTGTCCGGCGTCGCCATCCTGCTCTCGATGGGCACCTCTACCCTGTGCGCGTTCGCGCTGGGTGAGGGAAAGCATGACCGTGCTGAGCGGATCTTTTCACAGACTGCGGCCGTCATCGTCGCGCTGTCTGTTTTTATTACCATCGCCGTTGCGATCTTCGCCGAGCCGCTGGCCTCTCTCTTAGGGGCCGGGCCGCAGACCATTGGGTATAGCGCGGAGTATCTCCATGTGGTCTGTCTGTTCTCCCTCTGCTTCATCCTGTCCTACTGTTTGGAGGTCATGGTGAAGGTGGATGGGGCGCCACACCTGGCCATGTTCGGCGTGGGGATCAGCTTTCTCATAAACGTAGTGCTGGACTACCTCTTCATCATGGTGTGGAACTGGGGGGTTTTTGGTGCAGCCCTGGCGACCGGGCTGGCCCAGCTGGGCAGTCTGCTGTTCTTCCTGCGGTACTTTCTGTCTGGAAAGTCCAACCTGCGCTTCCGGAAATTCAAGCCCCATCTGGGGGAACTGAAACAGATCATGCCCCTGGGCATCGCCGACTGCTCCATTGAGCTGATGCTGGGCTTCCTGACCCTGCTGTATAACCACGTCATCACAAAGCTGCTGGGCGAGAGCAGCCTGCCCGTCTTCGCCGTCATCGCCTACTTCAGCCTCATGGTCTCCATGATCATGCAAGGCATCGCCCAGGGCATGATGCCCCTGGTGAGCCTGGCCGTGGGGGAGGGCGACCGGGATGCTCTGAAGCTCTACCTGCGCCGGACCATCCTCTCTGTGCTGGCGGTCGGGGCTTTGATAGAGGTCGTCTGTCAGTTCTTCCCCGGGCCGATCGTCTCCCTGCTGCTCAGTGACGACAGTGCGCTCTTTGCGGAAACCGTTGCCGCCCTGCGGCTGTATGCGCTCTCCTATCTCCCCGCCGGTATCACTATCGCTCTCGCCGGCTACTTCGCCGCCCTGGGCAAGGCCGGGGCCTCCGCTCTTCTCTCCCTGGGGCGCGGCTTCGTGCTCTTGCCTGCGGTGGTGATGGTCCTGTACCTGCTGGGCGCCGGGACCATGATCTGGTGGGCGGCGCTCATTGGGGAGGTGCTGAGCCTGGTGCTAGGAGTCGTGCTGCTGCGGTTGAATCCGCAGGAAAATCTTGGCTCCCCCTCCGGGGGAGCTGTCAGCGAAGCTGACTGAGAGGGCCTACTTGTTTGTTTTATACTTTCATGTAGTGACATTGTATTGACATTTTTATTTTTATCGCTATACTGATGATGAGGTGATTTCTATGGACGCAATCAATGTCACATCTGCCCCCAAAACTTCTACATTTCAAATGCGGATCAATCCGGGGATCAAAGCCCGCGTAGAAG
>CAVCXN010000063.1:0-3024 GCA_963606215.1 uncultured Mycoplasmatota bacterium
GGAAGGGCATATCCTCCTGCGGCAGGATGCGGGAAACAACGCCCTTGTTGCCGTGACGACCTGCCATCTTATCGCCCACGGAGATCTTCCGCTTCTGGGCGATATACACGCGCACGACCATGTTCACGCCAGGGCCCAGCTCGTCGCCGGCCTCGCGGGTGAAGACCTTGACATCGACGATGATGCCGCTCTCGCCGTGGGGCACCTTCAGGGAGGTGTCACGGACTTCTCTGGCCTTTTCGCCAAAAATGGCCCGCAGCAGACGCTCCTCTGCGGTCAGGTCCGTCTCGCCCTTGGGGGTGACCTTACCGACCAGGATATCGCCGGCATGGACCTCCGCGCCCACACGGATGATGCCGCGGTCGTCCAAATCCTTCAGGGCATCGTCGCCCACGTTGGGGATATCGCGGGTGATCTCTTCGGGACCCAGCTTGGTGTCACGGGCCTCCGTCTCGTACTCTTCAATATGAATGGAGGTAAAGACATCGTCCTTGACCATTCTTTCATTCAGCAGAATGGCGTCCTCGTAGTTGTAACCTTCCCAGGTCATGAAGCCCATCAGGATGTTCTTGCCCAGGGAGATCTCACCCTGGTTCGTGGAGGGGCCGTCGGCAATGACGTCGCCCTTCTTCACCCGGTCCCGCAGAGAGACGATGGGTCTCTGGTTGATGCAGGTGCCGTGGTTGGACCGCAGGAACTTGATGAGGGGATACTCCACCACATCGCCCCGGTCATAGCGCACGGTAACGCTGGTGGCGGAGACGCGGGTGATTTCGCCGTCGTCCTCGGCCAGGACTGCGATCTCGGAGTCGATGCAGTTCTTGTGCTCCATGCCGGTGGCGACGATAGGAGCCTGGGTGGTCAGCAGAGGCACGGCCTGACGCTGCATGTTTGCGCCCATCAGGGCACGGTTGGCGTCGTCGTTTTCCAGGAAGGGGATCATGGCCGTTGCAATGGAGACCATCATCCGGGGGGACACGTCGATGTAATCCACCTTCTCCCGGTCCACTTCCACGATCTCGTTGCGGTGGCGGCAGGTGATACGCTTGTTGGCCAGGCAGCCGTTCTCATCCACGGGCTCCGTGGCCTGGCCCACCATGTATTCGTCCTCAATGTCGGCGGTCATATACTCCACTTCGTCGGTGAGGAAGCCGGTAGCCTTATCGACTTTGCGGTAGGGGGCCTCGATGAAGCCGTACCGGTTGATGCGGGCATAGGTGGCCAGATAGGAGATCAGGCCGATGTTAGGACCTTCGGGCGTCTCGATGGGGCACATACGACCGTAGTGGCTGTAGTGAACGTCTCGCACATCGAAGGAAGCGCGGTCACGGGACAGACCGCCGGGACCCAGAGCGGACATACGGCGCTTGTGCGTCAGCTCAGCCAGGGGGTTGGTCTGATCCATGAACTGGGACAGGGGCGAAGAGCCGAAGAACTCTTTGATCGCCGCCGTGACCGGACGGATGTTGATGAGGGACTGGGGGGTAACGATATCCAGGTCCTGGATGGTCATGCGCTCGCGGATGACACGCTCCATCCGGCTAAAGCCGATGCGGAACTGGTTCTGCAGCAGCTCACCCACGCAGCGCAGGCGGCGGTTGCCCAGGTGGTCGATGTCGTCGGGGGTGCCCACGCCGTGGGACAGGGAGCACAGGTAGTTGATGGAGGCCATGATGTCATCCACAATGATGTGCTTGGGGATGAGGTCGTCCTTCCGCTCCACGATGGCATCCTTCAGGCCCTCTTCGTCCCCGTCGTACTGGTCCAGCAGCTCGCACAGGACCTCGAAGCGGACCTTCTCGCTGATGCCGCACTCCTCCGGGTCAAAGGAGACGAAGTGGCTCATCTCCACCATCTTGTTGGAGAAGACCTTGACAATGGTGCCCTCCACGTCCACAAAGGCTTCGCTCACGCCGCGGTTTTCCAGTTCCTGAGCCTGGGCGCGGTCGAGCAGCTGCCCGGCCTCGGCAATGATCTCGCCGGTGCGGGGGTCAGCCACGGGGGAAGCCAGCTTCTGGCCGGACAGACGGGGCCAGAGGGAGAGCTTCTTGTTGAACTTATAACGGCCCACGGCAGACAGGTCATACCGGCGGGCATCGAAAAACAGGCTGTTGATGAGGGACTCAGCGGAATCCAGCGTGGGAGGCTCGCCGGGGCGCAGCTTCCGGTAAATTTCCAGCATGGACTCTTCACGGGTCTTGCAGGTGTCCTTCTCCAGGGTGGCCACCAGCAGCGGCTCCTCGCCGAACATCTCCAGAATCTCGGCCTCGGTCTGGGGACCAACGGCACGGATGAGGCACGTGACGGGCAGCTTGCGGTTTTTATCAATGCGGACGTTGAAGATGTCCGACAGGTCGGTCTCATACTCCAACCAGGCGCCGCGGTACGGGATGACCGTCACGGCATAGGTGATGTTCTCTGCCTTGTCCGCGTTCCGGGCGTAGTAGACGCCGGGGGAACGGACGATCTGAGAGACGATGACGCGCTCCGCGCCGTTGATGACGAAGGTACCGCCCTTGGTCATCAGGGGGAAGTCGCCCATGAAGATCTCCTGCTCCTTGATCTCCTCGGTCTCCTTGTTGCGCAGACGCACCCGGACTTTCAGGGGGGCGGCGTACGTGGCGTCCCGGGCCTTGCATTCCTCCACGTTGTACTTGGGCTTTTCGTCCATGGAGAAGTCGATGAAGGACAGCTCCAGGTTGCCGTTGTAGTCCCCGATGGCGGCTACATCCCGGAAGACCTCCCGGAGGCCGGTGTCCAGGAACCACTGGTAAGACTTCTTCTGAATTTCCAGAAGGTTCGGCATCTCCAGCACTTCTTCGTGGCGGGCAAAGCTCTTGCGCAGCGTTTTTCCGTAGTATACATCCTTTACCATTGCTCTTGACCAGTCCTTTCGTTGAAAAGGTGTCGTATCCTGACTCTTTGCGATCACGCGGGGGCGTGGAAAAAACTTTTCGTAACCTGTTGTCTTTTTCTTTGCTTTCTGCTATACTATCAGCAGAGTGGGAAGGAATCCCCTGCCGC
>CAVCXN010000064.1:0-5416 GCA_963606215.1 uncultured Mycoplasmatota bacterium
GGAAGCTTAATTATTCAGTTTTGACCCGGTGTCCAGAAAACTGGGTACATATCACTTACTTGTATTCTGCCGCCAGCTTTTCAAATTTGTGCAGGGCCCGCTGAATCTGCTCGGTGGGCACGCAGTAAGAGATGCGGACGTGGCCGGGGCAGCCGAAGCTGTCGCCGGGGACGAGGACCAGATCATACTTCTTGGCCCGCTCGCAGAAGGCATGGGCATCCGGCTCTAAGCTGCGGGGGAAGAGGTAGAAGGCCCCGTCCGGCTGGGCGCAGGTGTAGCCCATGTCCCGCAGGGCGTTGAGCAGCAGGTCGCGGTTCTTGTGATAAATCTCGATATCCGCCGTCTGGCCGGTGCACTCCGCCGCCACGAGCTGGAAGAGGCTGGGGGCGCAGACGTAGCCCAGGGCGCGGCCCGCGCCGCACACAGCGGCGTAGACGATGTGTGCATCCTCTGCCGTGGAGGGCACCAGCACATAGCCGATGCGCTGGCCGGGCAGGGACAGGGACTTACTATAGGAATAGCAGACCAGGGTGTTGGGATAGTAATTGGGCACCCAGGGCAGGGGGGTATCCCGGTAGACGATCTCCCGGTACGGTTCGTCGGAGATGAGCCAGATCGTGTGGCCGTATTCCTTGGATTTTTCTGTTAAGACCTGGGCCAGCTTCTCAATGGTGGCCTCGGAGTAGACAACGCCGGTGGGGTTGTTGGGGCTGTTGATGATAACGCCCTTGGTGGTGGGCGTGAGGGCCTGTTCGAACGCGGCAAAGTCGATCTGGAAATCCTCAATGTCGGCGGGAACCGTCACCAGCTCCGCCCCGGCGCTCTCCACGAAAACCTTATACTCCGGGAAATAAGGGGCAAAGGTAATAAAGGTATCGCCGGGGCAGGACAGGGCGGAGAGAGCACAGCACAGCGCGCCTGCGGCACCGGCGGTGAGATAGAAGTTATCGGCGGTGTAGTCCGTGCCGAAGCGACGGTTGAGATCCTCGGCCAGCGCTTGGCGAGCCTGCCCGTCGCCCTGGGCGGGGGTGTAGCCGTGGAGCTTGATGGGGTCGATGGCGTCCACCAATTTATGAACGGCTTCCGCCACCGTCGCCGGGGCGGGAACGCTGGGGTTGCCGATGGAGAAATCATCCACGTTTTCCGCGCCGATCTCCGCGGCTCTCGCCTGGGCAAAGGCAAAGGCTTCGCGGATCTCCGAGCGGGCCGTGCCGAGATTTAACATACGTTGGGATACGTTCGTCATAGGGTAAGTACCTCCCGTCTTGGGGTAAAATGTTGTGTGAGGTCAGTATAGCACAAATCAGGGCGGGGAACAATGAGAGAAACCCCGTTTTTGCTTTTTAGCACTCAAACCAAAAGAGTGCTAATGTTTACAATTTAGACATAAAATCATCGAAATTTTTTCATAAAATCGCAGTACCATATACACCGTAGACAGGAGGTTTCCGGGAATACCTGGGAAAATGCCAAGCACTCCTGTTTGCCGAGTGAAAAACAAAACGCGGGCCGGAGGCCCTGCGAAAACGTGTTTATGATAAAAAAGGAGCGTTGCATTATGTTCGGTATGATTCCCTTTGAGCGTCACGATGACAATATGTTCGATATGTTTGACAACTTCCAGAAGAAGTTCTTCAACGATTCCAACGCCAAGCTGCCCGCCTTCCGGACCGACATCCGGGACCAGGGCTACAAGTTCCTGCTGGAGGCAGAGTTGCCCGGCTTCCAGAAGGAGGAGATTTCCCTGGAGCTGAAGGAAGGCATCCTCACCATCAAGGCAGAGCACAAGGAGACCGAAGAGGAGCAGACCAAGAAGGGCGAGTACGTCCGCCGGGAGCGCCGCTACGGTTCCTTCGCCCGGACCTTCGATGTCTCCGGCATTGACGAGGGCGGCATCACCGCCGCTTACAACAACGGCATTCTGGAGCTGAGCCTGCCCAAGCAGGCCCCCGTGGTGCCCCAGGCACGGCAGATCACCATTGGTTAAGTTTGAACGAAGCTTTAGGGCACCGGGTCTCCCGGTGCCCTTTCTCCCGAAAGGAGTGTTGATCCTATGAACGCTGAACGTTTGACACAGAAATCCGCCGAGGCCATCCGCTCGGCCCAACAGATCGCCCAGGAATACGGCAACCCCCAGATCGAGCAGGTCCATCTGCTCTGGGCCTTGCTCCAGGATGGGGAGGGCCTCATTCCCCAGCTGCTCTCCGGCATGGGCGTCACCGTCCCCTCGCTGGAAGCTGCCGTAAAGAACCTGCTGGAGCGCCAGCCTCGGGTGTCCTCTTCCGGCCATGAGGCCGGGAAGATCTACATCTCCGCCGACACAGAAAAGGCCCTGAACCGGGCTGAGAAGATCGCCGGGGAGATGAAGGATGAATATACTTCTGTAGAGCATTTGTTCCTGGGCCTGCTGGAAACGGCCGGCCGGGAGCTGAACAGCATTTTCTCCGACTACCGCATCACCAAGGAGCGGGCGCTGCAGGCCCTGACCTCCGTCCGGGGCAACCAGCGCGTGACCTCAGATAACCCCGAGGAAACGTATGGGGCCTTGAAGAAGTACGGCTCCGACCTGGTGGAGCGGGCCAGACAGAACAAGCTGGACCCCGTCATTGGGCGGGACGATGAGATTCGGAACGTCATCCGTATCCTGTCCCGGAAGTCCAAGAATAACCCCGTCCTCATCGGCGAGCCTGGCGTCGGCAAGACCGCCATCGCCGAGGGGCTGGCCCAAAGAATCGTCAAGGGCGACGTGCCCAATTCCTTGAAGGAAAAGACGATTTTTGCTCTGGACATGGGTTCCCTCGTTGCCGGGGCCAAATACCGCGGCGAATTTGAGGAACGGCTCAAGGCCGTCCTGAACGAGGTGAAGAAGTCCGAGGGCAAAATTATCCTCTTCATCGACGAGCTGCACACCATCGTGGGCGCCGGCAAGACCGAGGGCGCCATGGACGCCGGCAACCTGCTCAAGCCCATGCTGGCCCGGGGCGAGCTGCACTGCATCGGCGCCACCACCCTGAACGAGTACCGCCAGTATATCGAGAAGGATGCCGCTCTGGAGCGCCGCTTCCAGCCCGTTATGGTCAACGAGCCGACCGTTGAAGACACCATCGCCATTCTCCGTGGCCTGAAAGAGCGCTATGAAGTCTTCCACGGCGTGAAGATTCAGGACAGCGCCATCATTGCCGCCGCCACCCTGTCCAACCGCTATATTACGGACCGGTTCCTGCCCGACAAGGCCATCGACCTGGTGGATGAAGCCTGCGCCCTGATCCGGACCGAGATCGACTCCATGCCGACTGAGTTGGATGTCATCCAGCGGAAGATCATCCAGCATGAGATCGAGGAAGCTGCTTTGAAGAAGGAGAGCGACCACCTCTCCCAGGAGCATCTGGCCGAAATTCAGAAGGAACTCTCGGACATGCGCGAGGAGTTCAAGGCGAGAAAGGCCCAGTGGGACAACGAGAAGGAGGCCATCGGCAAGGTCCAGCAGCTCCGCGCCGATTTGGAAGCCGCCAACGCCGAGCTGGAAAAGGCCCAGCGCGAATACGACCTGAACAAGGCCGCCGAGCTGCAATACGGGAGAATTCCCGCCCTGAAAAAATCCCTGGAGGAAGAGGAGCAGATCGCCAACGAGGGCAAGGCCCGTTCCCTGCTGCGGGATAAGGTCACAGATCAGGAGATCGCCCGCATCATCGAGCGTTGGACCGGCATCCCTGTCGCCCGCCTGATGGAGGGTGAGCGGGAGAAGCTGCTCCACCTGGAAGATATCCTGCACAAGCGGGTCGTCGGCCAGGACGAGGCCGTCCGTCTGGTATCCGAGGCGATTTTGCGCAGCCGCGCCGGGATCGCTGATCCGGATAAGCCCATCGGTTCCTTCCTCTTCCTGGGTCCCACGGGCGTGGGCAAGACGGAGCTGGCCAAGACCCTGGCCGAGGCTCTGTTCGATTCCGAGAAAAACCTGGTCCGTATCGACATGTCGGAGTACATGGAGAAATTCTCTGTCTCCCGTCTCATCGGTGCCCCTCCCGGATACGTGGGCTATGAAGAGGGCGGCCAGCTAACGGAAGCCGTCCGCCGCAAGCCCTACTCTGTGGTCCTGTTCGACGAGGTGGAGAAGGCCCACCCGGATGTATTCAACATCCTCCTGCAAGTGCTGGACGATGGCCGCATCACCGACAGCCAGGGCCGGACCATCGACTTTAAGAACACCATCCTCATCCTGACCTCCAACCTGGGCTCTCAGTACCTGCTGGACGGCATCGACGAGGGCGGCGAGATCTCCCAGGAGGCCAAGGACCAGGTGGACCAGCTGCTCAAGCGGTCCTTCCGCCCGGAGTTCCTGAACCGTCTGGACGAGATCGTCTACTATAAGCCTCTGACCAAGGAGAACATCACCTCCATCGTGGACCTGCTCATCGGCAGCCTGAACAAGCGCCTGGCCGACAAGCAGCTGACCGTGGAGCTGACCCCCGCCGCCAAGACCTACGTCATCGACAACGGCTATGACCCCCTGTACGGCGCCCGTCCCCTGCGCCGGTTCTTACAGCACACCGTGGAGACCCTGGTGGGCCGCAAGATGATTGCCGACGAGGTGCTGCCCGGCACCACGTTGGTGGTAGACTGCGAGAACGATCAGTTGGTCGTGCGGTGAGATACTTCCCCGGTAGACCCTAAAAAACAAACGAATCCCCCTTGCTGCGGCATGTTCCCATTGCCGGGCAAGGGGGATTTTTCTCCAATCATTCGGTGTGGGTTTCTTGATAGGCCATTTTGATCATTTCCATGGTCTCGATCGCAAGGTGGATCTCATGTCCGTCCACCAGTTCCTTCGGCGTATTTGGGGGAAAGTAGACGCAGGACTTCATGATAAATCCGTCCTGTGTTTCTTTGATTTGATGGAACGCAATATCTTGGCGACAGGTGCCATCCCGGAGAAAAGAGGTGCCGCATCCGGTTGGTTGAAAACCCTCTGCCGGAGTGACACGAGATGCAAGTTCAGGCTTGATCTCTGTAATGACCACATTGGGACCGCCATACATCCCCATCACTTCCATACCGCAGTTGTGCGTCTCTTCTCCTTCTACCGGCGTATACTCAAAATGATCTGGCTCCAGACGGAGAATGACCCCTTTTTCTCCGCGCAGTACTGTGTGTAAGACACCGCCGAAATCCTGCACATGCAGGCCGGTTGCTTCAATATCAGCCATACAGACCTGCACAGGATCGGTCCCCCCAACGTCTTTTACAATGTCGCGCCACATTTGGTCACAGCGTTCCATCTCTTTTTGGTATAGGTCCTGTGTTCCTTGAAAGCCGATCCGCTCTTTGGTTTCACGCAGAATTCTTTTTGCGTCAGCCTTGGATAGATAATTTATATCATCATATATCAGCGGCTGCCCCCCATCTAAAACAACAGCAC
>CAVCXN010000065.1:0-6077 GCA_963606215.1 uncultured Mycoplasmatota bacterium
CCGCGGATCTTGTCGATCTTGTCGTACTCGATCTCGGGGAAGATCAGCTGCTCCTTGATGCCCAGGGCGTAGTTGCCGCGGCCGTCGAAGGAGTTGGCGTTGATGCCGCGGAAGTCGCGGACACGGGGCAGAGCCACATTGAACAGACGGTCCAGGAACTCCCACATCTTGTCATGGCGCAGAGTGACCTTTGCGCCGATGGGCATACCCTCACGGACCTTGAAGTTAGCCACGGACTTCTTGGCCTTGGTGACAATGGCCTTCTGGCCGGTGATCACGCCCAGGTCACGGACGACAGCGTCCAGGACCTTTGCGTTGTCGCGGGCCTCGCCGCAGCCCACGTTCACCACGATCTTCTCGATGGTTGGGATCTGCATGGGGCTCTTGTAGTTGAACTTCTGCATGAGAGCAGGAGCAACTTCTTCTCTGTACTTTGCTTTCAGGTTGGGCATTTCAGACATGTTTGACTCCTCCTCTCTCAGATCTCAGCACCGCAGCGCTTGCACACGCGCACCTTCTTGCCGTCCACGATCTTGCTGGCGGCACGGGTGGTCTTGTCGCACTTGGGGCACACGCGCATCACCTTGCAGGCGTACAGGGGGGCTTCCTTCTGCAGGATGCCGCCTTCCTCGCCCTGCTTGCGGGGGCGGGTGTGGCGGGAGACGAGATTGATCTTCTCCACCACCACCTTACCCTCCTTGGGGTTCACAGACAGGACCTTACCGCGCTGGCCTTTGTCCTTGCCGGTGATGACGGCGACAGTGTCGCCCTTCTTAATGCTCATTTTATTCATCATCTTTGTACCCTCCCTTACAGTACTTCGGGAGCCAGGGACAGGATCTTCATGTAATCCTTGTCGCGCAGCTCACGGGCGACCGGGCCAAAGATACGGGTCCCTCTGGGGTTCTTGTCGTCCTTGATCAGAACGGCGGCGTTCTCGTCGAAACGGACATAGCTGCCGTCGGCACGACGCACGCCCCGGGCGGAGCGGACCACCACAGCGCGGACCACATCGCCCTTCTTCACGGCGCCGCCGGGAGCGGCCTTCCGCACGGAAGCAACGATGACATCGCCGATGTTAGCGTACTTGCGGGAAGAGCCGCCCAGCACGCGAATGGTCTTGATTTCCTTGGCGCCGGTGTTGTCCGCCACCTTCAGATAGGTTTCCTGCTGGATCATTTACGGCACCTCCTTACTTCGCCTTTTCGATGATCTCAACCACGCGCCATCTCTTGTCCTTGGACAGAGGACGGGTCTCCATGACCTTCACTCTGTCGCCGATGCCGCAGGTGTTGTTCTCGTCATGGGCCTTGAGCTTGTAGGTCCGCTTGACGATCTTTTTATACAGGGGGTGGGCCACACGGTCGGCAATGGCCACCACCACGGTCTTATCCATCTTATCCGAAACCACCAGGCCGACTCTGGTCTTGCGGGAAGAAGTTCTGTTTTCAGTCATGATTCAGTTCCTCCTTATTGGCCAGCGAGCTGCTGCTCACGGATGATGGTCTTCACTCTGGCAATGTCGCGCTTCACTTCGTTGATGCGGACGGGATTTTCCAGCTGATTGGTGGCATGCTGGAGACGGAGCTGGAAGAGGTCCTTCTTCAGCTCGGTCAGCTTCTTTTCCAGATCAGCGGAAGACAGCTTGCGTACCTCGTTTGCCTTCATCATGCTTCACCACCATTCTCGCTCTCAGGGGCCGTATCTTCTTTGCTGACGATCTTCGTCTTGATGGGCAGCTTGTGGCTGGCCAGACGCAGAGCTTCGCGGGCAACTTCCTCGGAAACGCCGGCGATCTCGAACATCACGCGGCCGGGCTTGACCACGGCCACCCAGTACTCGGGAGAACCTTTACCGGAACCCATTCGGGTCTCGGCCGGCTTCTCGGTAATGGGCTTATCGGGGAAGATCTTGATCCAGACCTTACCGCCACGCTTGGTGTAACGGGTCATAGCCACACGAGCGGCCTCGATCTGGTTGCTGGTGATCCATGCCGGCTCCAGGGCCTGCAGACCAAAATCACCGTAAGTCACGGTGTTGCCGCGGGTGGCCTTACCCTTCAGGCGGCCACGGTGAACGCGACGGTATTTGACTCTCTTGGGCAGCAGCATTAGGCTTTGCCTCCTTCCTTGGGAGCAGATCCGCCGGCTGCGGGCCGGGGACCACGGTTGTTGTTATAACCACCCTGCGGACGGTTGCCATAGCCGGGCTTACGGTCACGGTTGTAGCCGCCTCTACCGTCGCGGCGGCGAGGACGATCGGGGCGTTCCTTGTAGTTCTTGGTGTCCAGGGTGCGGGGGGTGGTGCGCAGGGTCTGGCTCAGGACCTCGCCCTTGTAGATCCAAACCTTCACACCGATGCGGCCATAGGTGGTGGCGGCCTCGGCGAAGCCATACTCGATGTCAGCGCGGATGGTCTGCAGAGGAATGGTACCATCGTGATAGCACTCGTTGCGGGCGATCTCGGCGCCAGCCAGACGGCCGGAGCACATGACCTTGATGCCGCGGGCGCCGGAGCGCATGGCGCGGCCCATGGCGTTCTTCATGGCACGGCGGAAAGCGATGCGCTTTTCCAGCTGCTGTGCGATGTTCTCAGCCACCAGCTGTGCGTTGGTGTCGGGAGACTTGACCTCCACGATGTTCAGCGCAACGGGCTTGCCCAGCTTCTTCTCCAGCTCCAGGCGCAGGCGCTCGATCTCGGTGCCGCCCTTGCCGATGACCACGCCGGGGCGGGCGCAGTGCAGGTAGATCTTGACTCTGGCGTTGTCGCGCTCGATCTCGATCTTGGGGATACCGGCGGAGTACAGGGTCTTCTTCAGATACTTCCGCAGGTTGTAGTCTTCAACGACCAGATCGCCCACTTTTTCGTTGCGGGCGTACCAGCGGGAATCCCAATCCTTAATAACGCCCACGCGCAGGCCGTGGGGATTGACTTTCTGTCCCATATTCTGCCTCCTCCCTTATTCCTTCTCCGCCACGGCCAGCGTGACGTGAGAGGTTCTCTTATTGATGCGATAGGCACGGCCCTGTGCGCGGGGCATGATGCGCTTGATGATGGGGCCGGGAGTCGCAAAGACCTCGGAGACATACAGGTTCTCGGGGTCCATCTTGTGGTTGTTCTCTGCGTTGGCCGCCGCGCTCTTGAGCAGCTTGAGCAGAGGCTCGGAAGCTGCCTTGGGGGTGGTCAGCAGGATGGCGGTGGCCTGTTCCAGGCTCTTCCCGCGGATCAGGTCCGCGACGATCTTCACCTTACGGGGAGAGATCCGCAGATACTTTGCGTGAGCTTTTGCTACCATTGTTCTCTCTCCTCCTTACTTACCAGTCTTGCTACCGGCGTGGCCGCGGAAGGTGCGGGTGGGAGCGAACTCACCCAGCTTGTGGCCGACCATGTCCTCAGTGACATAGACGGGCACGTGCTTCCGGCCGTCGTGCACGGCGATGGTGTGGCCGACGAAAGCAGGGAAGATCGTGGAGGATCTGCTCCAGGTCTTGAGTACCTTCTTGTCGCCGGACTCATTCATTTCTTTGACCCGCTTAAGAAGCTCGGGAGCGCAAAACGGGCCTTTCTTGATGCTTCTGCTCATAGTTTTACTGCCTCCTCCTTACTTCGCGTTGCGGCGCTTGACAATGAACTTGTCAGTGCGGTTCTTGGTCTTACGAGTCTTATAGCCCATGGCCGGCTTACCCCAGGGGGTAACAGGGCCGGGACGACCGACGGGGGACTTACCCTCGCCGCCGCCGTGGGGGTGGTCATTGGGGTTCATGACGGAGCCACGGACGGTGGGTCTCCAACCCATGTGACGCTTCCGGCCAGCCTTACCGATGGAGATGTTCTCGTGGTCTGCGTTACCGACCTGGCCGATGGAAGCCTTGCAGTTGAGACGCACAATACGCACCTCGCCGGAGGGCATACGGATCTGGGCCTGGTCGCCCTCCTTGGCCATCAGCTGAGCGGAGGTACCAGCGGAACGGACCAGCTGGCCGCCCTTGCCGGGATACAGCTCAATGTTGTGGATGATGGTACCGGTGGGGATGTTGGCCAGAGGCAGGCAGTTGCCGGGCTTGATGTCCGCAGCGGCGGAGGACAGGACCTGGTCGCCAGCCTTCAGACCGGCGGGAGCCAGGATGTATCTCTTCTCGCCGTCCTCATACTGGACCAGGGCGATGTTGGCGCTGCGGTTGGGGTCATACTCCAGGCGCAGGACGGTTGCGGGTGCATCCATCTTGTCGCGCTTGAAGTCGATGATACGATACTTGCGCTTGTTGCCGCCGCCGCGATGACGGACGGTGATTCTGCCGTAGCTGTTGCGTCCTGCGTTCTTCTTCAGAGTTTCAGTCAGGCTACGCTCCGGCTTGGCCTTCTTATCGATGCCTTCGAACGCGGAGACCGTCATGTTGCGGCGGGCCGGCGTTGTGGGCTTGTAGCTCTTAATAGCCATAGTGCATTAACCTCCTTATGCCATTCCTTCGAAGAACTCGATGGACTTGGAATCCTCAGACAGAGTGACAACTGCCTTCTTCCAGCTGGGGCGGCGGCCGGCAGGATAACGGCCGGTGCGCTTGAGCTTGCCGTTGACGTGCAGGGTGTTGACCTTCACGACCTTCACGCCGAAGATCTCTTCCACAGCCTTGGCGATGTTGATCTTGGTGGCGTCCTTAGCGACCTCGAAGACGTACTTCTTAGCCTCAGTGTCGGCCATGGACTGCTCGGTGATCACAGGCCGTCTGATGATGTCGTATGCTGTCTTCATGCGAACACCTCCTCGATGATAGCCAGCGCCTTCTGGTCGATGACCAGCTTCTCGGCGTTGACGATGTCATACACGCTGAGGATCTTGGCGGTGGTGGTGGAGACACCGGGGATGTTCCGTGCGGACTTATACACATTCTCGTTGACCTCGGGGGTGACGAAAATGGTCTTGCCGGCGCTCACAGCATCCAGGAAGGACTGGATGCTCTTGGTCTTGATGGCGTCCAGAGCCAGATCGTCCACCACCAGCAGGTCGCCGCTGGCGGCCTTGGCGGAGAGAACGGACTTCAGCGCCACTCTCTTCAGCTTGCGGTTGATGCGATAGCTGTAATCTCTGGGCTTGGGGGCAAATACGATGCCACCGTGGGTCCACTGGGGCGCACGGGTGCTGCCCTGACGGGCGTGGCCGGTGCCCTTCTGTCTCCAGGGCTTCTTGCCGCCGCCGGACACTTCGGCGCGGGTCAGAGCGCTCTGGGTACCCTGACGGCAGTTTGCCAGGTGATTCACCACGACGGCATGGACGGCGGGCTCGTTGGGTTCTACGCCGAAAACGCCCTCGGAGAGTTCCACCTCGCCGACCTGCTGGCCAGCCATATTATAGACGTTTGCTTTAGGCATTTCTCAAACTCTCCTTTCCTTACCGGTTTCTGGCAGATGCCTTCTGGGGGTTGGCACGTGCGGAAGCCTTCTGCGGGTTGACGCTGGTGCCTGCCTCGCCCTTCTTCTCGCGGATGGTCTTGGCGGTGGACTTCAGATAAACGATGCCACCCTTGGGGCCGGGAACGGCGCCGCAGACAGCGATCAGGTTGAACTCGGGATCCACGCTCACAACGTCCAGGTTCTGGACAGTGACCTGCTCAGCACCCATGTGGCCTGCGCCGATCTTGCCCTTGAAGATCCGGGAAGGATCGGTACCGGAACCCATGGAGCCTGCGTGACGGTGGACAGGGCCGCCGCCGTGGGTCATTCTGCCGCGGCCGGCGTTCCAGCGCTTGACAACGCCCTGGAAGCCCTTGCCTTTGCTGATGCCGGTCACGTCGATGTGGTCGCCCTTGGCAAAGGTGTCGGCCTTGATCTCGTCGCCCACGTTCATCTCAGCAGACTTGTTGAGCTTGAACTCCTTGAGCACTTTCTTCATGGGGACTTCAGCCTTCTTCAGGTGGCCCTGTTCAGGCTTGGAGAGCTTCCGTTCCGCAACGTCCTGGAAGCCCAGCTGTACGGCGTTGTAGCCGTCCTTCTCCTCGGTCTTCTTCTGCACCACGACGCAGGGACCTGCTTCGATCACAGTGACCGGGATGACCTTACCGGCTTCGTCAAAGATCTGGGAC
>CAVCXN010000065.1:6087-8135 GCA_963606215.1 uncultured Mycoplasmatota bacterium
TAATAAGGTTATTGGTTGGCAAACATGACCATTGGGCTGTCATTGGTTTGTCAACATGACCCGCCTGTCTCACGATAAGGCGACAGGCAGCGGGTACACATAATAAATGGGGGTGGCGGAGGATCAGAGCTTGATCTCGATCTCGACGCCAGCGGGCAGATCCAGGCTCATCAGGGCCTCCACAGTCTTGGGGCTGGGATTATTGATGTCGATCAGGCGCTTGTGGGTGCGGCGCTCAAACTGCTCACGGCTGTCCTTGTACTTGTGGACGGCCCGCAGGATCGTCACGACTTCCTTCTTGGTGGGCAGGGGGATGGGGCCGGAGACGGTAGCGCCGGTGCGCTTGGCGGTCTCCACGATCTTCTCAGCGCTCTGGTCGATGAGCTGATGGTCATATGCCTTCAGCCGGATCCGAATCATTTCGTTCTGTGCCATGTTGATGTGTTCCTCCTAGAAACATACGAAGTGTATTTGTCTTTCGGTCACGCTCCGTACGGTGGGAAATCCGGTACACTTAACCGTGCGTATCACTCCATAAGCATGAAGAAAACCGGCATAGTTCGCCGGCTTTTGCTCCCCTGTCATGGCGATATACGCCATGCAGCAGATTTCCCAGCCGCCCGATTCACGGACATACTCCGCGGAAGTTACCGGCTTGCGCCGCAATCTCCCGCATCATCGCAGACTGCGCCCTTTTGAGCGCCTAATCATCTTACTACAGAACCCACGTTCTGTCAACTGTTTTTTCGCGATATCCGCCAGAAAATTTCCTCTAAAAACGCGGCCCGTTTTTCCGGGCGCTTTGTACCTTTTTTCCCGTCCATTTCCGCCCCTTGCTTGACAAATCCAGCATTCCTCTTTATGATATATCCTATAATGTATTTTCCCTTTCCGCTCTCCATCCAAACCTGAGAGGAGCGTATCTCTCCCATGGATCAAAGACGTTCAGAAGACCTCCGCATCCAGCGGACCCACCGCCTCCTGCTGTCCGCCCTGGTCGATCTGCTCAGCGAAAAATCCTTCTCCGACCTGCGCGTGAAGGACATCTGCGAACGGGCCGGCGTCCACCGGTCTACGTTCTATACCCATTTTGAGGACAAGTCCCACCTCCTGCTCTTCGGTATCCAGGAGCTGATGGACGACCTCATCCACTCCGGCAACGACCGGTCCTACCCCGCCTTCCTGCACAGCGTCTACCGCGTGCTGAAATACTTCCAGCGCAACCAGTGCTGAAATACTTCCAGCGCAACCAGGCCGAATACACCCGCCTCCTCCTGGACCCCAAGGACGCTATTGTGCAGCGCCTCTTCCACAACGAGTTCTCCCGCGCCCTGAAATCCTACCTGCGGGACCTGCACCCCACCATGCCCGCCCGGGAGATCGACATCATCTCCCAGTTTTTCGCCGGAGGCTTCCTCTCCCTGGTCACGCAGTGGCTCTCGGAGTTTCCCGACCGCTCCGCCAAGGAGATGGCAGAGGAAATTGCCCCCCTCACCTTCCGGGTCTTCCTCCTGCCCAAACCCAAGGACAGAGCCTGACTCTACGCCCCGTGCCCCTGGCACGGGGCGTTTGCTTTCTCATTCTGTGCGACAGTTTTTGAGATTCTGTCGGTTAGCCGACACTCTGTCTTCTTTTGTTCATTGCACGCCCCCGCCGAATGGAGTACACTAGACACAGAAACCTCACCCTTTTGCGGGTGATTCTTGACAGATTTCACAAGAAGCTGTCTCAAATAAAAGGAAGCAAGGAGTGTCAGTCCCATGTATGAGCACTATGAAAACTATGAGCGCTACGTCCCCGATGTCATGCTGAAAAAGCACAAGAAGCACGAGGAATATCTCAGCAATGCCTACGCCGGTATGACCCATGAGGAGATTTATAAAAGCAAGCTCGGCACCGTTGAAGACGCCATCGGCCTTATCGAGAGCGGCGACTGCATCGTCTGGTCCATCCACGGCTCCGAACCCCGTCTGTTCCTGCGGAACCTCCACCGTATCGCCGACCGCATCGACCCCAAGAACCCCGTCGAGCTGTGGTCCTGCGTGGAC
>CAVCXN010000066.1:0-2464 GCA_963606215.1 uncultured Mycoplasmatota bacterium
CGTGGGTGGAGAAGAGGATGGAGAGGTCGTACGTCTGCCGAATCTCATCCAGCATGTCCATGAGCAGGTGCTCGCCGCCTACATCCACGCCGGAGAGGGGTTCATCCAAAATCAAGATTTGGGGCAGGGGTTCCAGGGCCAGGGCCATGAGGACCCGTTGCAGCTCGCCGCCGGAAAGCGTACCGATGCGCTTGTGGAGCAGTGCTTCGCCGTGGACGCGGGCCAGGCACTCGGCCACCTTGTCCCGCAGGGCGGCGGGGACGGGCAGGAACACCGGCCACCGGCTGATGGCGGCAGCGAAGAAGTCCAGGACGCTGATGGGGCAGCTCCGGTCAAAGCTGGGGCTTTGGGGGACATAGCCGATCTTGGGGAGGCTGGGGTAGCCCCCGGCCAGCTCGAACTTGATGGTGCCGGTGTAGGGGATCTGGCCCAGGATGCTGCGGAAGAGGGAAGATTTGCCCGCTCCGTTGGGTCCGATGAGGGCGACAATCTCCCGGCAGTTGAGCTGGAAGGAGATGTCCTGTAAAATCTCTGTCCCCTCTAAGGTCACGCCCAGGTCGCGGACCGTCAGCTGACAGGCTCCGGGCCGGGCAGGAACGGGGATGCGGGTGTGGGGTTGTCTGGCGTGTTTCATGCGTATGCCTCCCGAAGGGTGTTCACATCGGACCAGAGCAGGTCCAGGTAGCAGGCGATGCCGGGGGCGGCGTCGGTGGCCCCCATCATCAGGGTCAGGGGTTGGACGGCCACGCCGCACTCCCGATGGATCATCTGGGCGGTGGCGTCGGAGCCGTTGACCTCGGTGAAAATGGCGGGGATGCCGTGGACTTTGATTTCGGCGACAATTTCTGTCACGTCCTTGGCCGAGGCTTCGCTGCCCGCCTCTTCCTCAATGGAGCGGACGATTTCCAGGCCAAAGGCTTCGGCGAAGTAGGTGAAGCCGTCGTGGAAGGTGATGAGCTCCCGGCAGGAGAGGTTTTGAAGGGCGGCTTGCATTTGGGGGTAGGCCGTTTGGAGCTGCTCCTGGGCCAGCTGGCAGTTGGTTTGGTAGAGGGCGGCGTTGGACGGATCGAAGTCGCTCAGAGCGGCGGCGAGATTTTCCAGCATCTGGCCCACGCGGTTGGGGTCCATCCAGATGTGGGGGTCGCTCTCGTGGTCGTGGCCGGAGGCTTCGGCGTGGTCAGCGTCTTCGTCCTCGTGGCCGTGATCGTGGTCATGGCCAGCATGGTCATGGTCGTGGCTGCCCTCCAAGAGGTCGATGCCCTGGGAGCAGTCAATCTGGGGGGGGGCGGAGACGGTGTCTAAGGCGTCCTCCATGGTCTCCTCTAAGCCCGCGCCGTTCAGGATGATGAGGTCCGCCCGCTCTAACGTCTTCATGTCTTTGACGGACAGGGTGTAGTCGTGCAGGCAGCTGATGGGCTGGTCGATCATCAGATCGACGGAGATGTTCTCCGCGCCCTTGACGATCTCAGACGTGAAGAGATAGACGGGGTAGGTGGTGGCGACGAGATGAGTCGTGCCGTCGTCTGTCCCGGTGGTTTGGCCGGCTGGTGCGCAGGCCGTCAGGCCCAGGCAGAAGGCCAGCAGGATCGAAAACAAGATCTTTCTTGCCATAGTGGGTTCCTTTCGTGAGTTTGCTTGGTAACACTATAGTATACCCCATTGATCCGGGCAGAGCAAGCGGAAAAGCGACAGAAAAAGCCCCGAACCGCCAAGAGACGGTTCGGGGCTTGGTTCGTTCGATCACTTGCTCAAGTGACAGGTTGCCTTTCTGCTTACAGCAGGGAGAAGGCCAGAATCAGGCCGGAGAACACGATGGAGACCGTGGAGCACAGCTTGATCAGAATGTTCAGAGAGGGGCCGGAGGTGTCCTTGAAGGGGTCGCCTACGGTGTCGCCGACGACGGCTGCCTTGTGCTGCTCAGAGCCCTTGCCGCCGTGGTTGCCCCGCTCGATATACTTCTTGGCGTTGTCCCAAGCGCCGCCGGCGTTGGACATGAATACGGCCATGGCGAAACCGGTGACGGACACGCCGCCCAGCAGACCAACGACACCCGTGGGGCCGAGGATCAGGCCGGTGATGATGGGCACGATGACGGCCAGCAGAGCGGGAGCGACCATCTCATGCAGAGCGCCTTTGGTGCACAGAGCCACGCACTTACCGTACTCAGGGTCGGTCTTCCCTTCCATGATGCCGGTGATCTCGCGGAACTGACGACGGACCTCCAGCACGATGGACTGAGCGGCCGTCTGCACGGCGCTCATGGTCATGGCGGAGAAGACGAAGGTCAGCATGGCGCCGATGAACAGGCCGACCAGAACGGTGGGGCTGGTCAGGGTGAAGTTCAGGGTCTCGGTGGTACGATCCTGCACGATGTTGACGTAGGAGACCAGCAGAGCCAGAGCGGTCAGGGAAGCAGAGCCGATGGCGAAGCCCTTACCGGTGGCAGCGGTGGTGTTGCCCAGGG
>CAVCXN010000066.1:2558-8978 GCA_963606215.1 uncultured Mycoplasmatota bacterium
GGTGCGGTCACGAACCTCTTCGGGCAGGCCGGACATCTCAGCGATGCCGCCGGCGTTGTCGGCCACGGGGCCGTAAGCGTCGGTGGCCAGGGTGATGCCCAGGGTGGAGAGCATACCGACAGCGGCGATGCCGATGCCGTACAGACCCTGGTTAAACTCGGCAGAGAAGCCGCCGGTGGCGTCCAGGATGGAGGTGGTGCCGCCGGCTGCGAAGTAGGAAATCAGGATGGCAGCGGCCACAATCAGGATGGAGGCGATGGTGGACATGAGGCCCAGGGAGATGCCGCCGATGATGATGGTGGCAGCGCCGGTCTCAGAGGCAGCAGCCAGCTTCTTGGTGGGCTTGTAGTTGTCGGAGGTGAAATACTCGGTGAAGTAACCGATGGCGCAGCCGCCGATCAGACCGCACAGGATGGCGATGAAGATGCCCAGCCAGTTCTCGCCCATGATGACATAGCACAGGACGGCGGAGAGAATGGCGGACAGGATTGCGGCGGTGTAGGTGCCGGTACGCAGAGAAGTCAGCAGGCTCTTCTGGGTGGCGTCCTCCTTGGTCTTGACCAGGAAGGAGCCGATGATGGAGCAGATGATGCCGCAGACAGCCAGAGCCAAAGGCAGGATCATGCCCTGCCAGCTATAGCCGGCGCAGGCACCCAGGGCAAAGGTAGCCAGGATGGAACCGACATAGGACTCATACAGGTCAGCGCCCATGCCGGCCACGTCGCCCACGTTGTCACCCACGTTGTCGGCGATGGTAGCGGGGTTCCGGGGGTCATCCTCGGGAATACCGGCCTCGACCTTACCGACCAGGTCAGCGCCCACGTCGGCGGCCTTGGTGTAGATACCGCCGCCCACACGGGCGAACAGAGCCATGAACGAGGCACCGATGCCGTTCATGACCATGATGTTGCCCAGCTCGACGGGGTCGGTGACACCGGCGATGAAGTACAGGCCCACCAGCCAGAGGCTGATGTCCAGCATACCCAGGCCGACCACGGTGAAGCCCATGACGGAGCCGGAGGAGAAGGCCACGCGCAGGCCGCGGTTCAGGCCCTCAGAGGCAGCCTGGGCGGTACGGGCGTTGGCGTTGGTCGCGATCTTCATACCGATGAGGCCGGCCAGCATGGACCAGATACCACCGGTGAGGAAGGCGAAGGGGGTGAACTTGGACAGCATATTACCGCCGCTGGCGAAGGCGATGATGGCCAGGATCACAAAGACCACGGCAAAAACCTTCGCGACGGTGGAATACTGGTGCTTCAGATACGCATTGGCGCCCTCACGGATGCTCTTGGCGATCTTCTGCATCGTGGCATTGCCCTCGGAATAGGACATGACCTTTTTGCGTTGGATCACAGCAAACAGCAGCGCGATGACGGCGCCGATGAAGCCGATCCACAGATACTTTTCCACTTACGACACTCCTTTTTTTTGTTCGCATTGCCCGGGAATGACAATGTCTTTACGGATAACACACCAATTCTAGCATAAGAAACAGGATTTGCAAGAGTATCTCCAGGATTTTTCTCAAGTTTCGAAAGAATTTCTCAAAAATGACAAAAAACCTCACGAAAAATTCCGGAAAAAAGGAAGACTGTACAGACGCCCTTGTTTTTTCTGCATCCCTTCTTAGTCTCTCCGCCAGGTCCCCGGAGAAAGCAGGATGAGCATGGGGAAAATTTCTAATCTGCCCACCAGCATGGCCAGAGACAGGATGACCTTGCTCAGGGGGGAGAAGGCTGCGAAGTTGCCCATCGGCCCCACAGCCCCCAATCCTGGCCCAACGTTGGTCAGGCAGGTCAGGGCGGCGGTAAACGAGGTCGTCAAATCAAAACCGTCCAGACAGACGAGGAGACAGCAGCCTCCCAAGAGCAGGAAGAAGAGGCAGAAGAAGACGAAGACGGTGTTGAGCGTATCCTCGTCCACGGCCTTGCCGTCCAGCTTGACCACTTTGGTGGCCCGGGGATGGCTCAGGCGGCTGAGGGAGCGGCCCGCGCAGCGGATCATTAGCAGGATACGGGAGCACTTGATGCCGCCCGCCGTGCTGCCCGCGCAGCCGCCCAGGAACATGAGTCCGACCAAAACCAGCTGGGACAGGACGGGCCACTGGGCAAAGTCCGCCGTGGAGAAGCCGGAGGTAGAGACCACCGACGCCACCTGGAACCAGGTGTCCCGCATGGCGTGGGCCGCTGTGTCATAACCGGGCAGGAGATTCCAGAAGATCAGGGCCACGGCACCTAATACAGCAAAGACGAAGAAGCGCAGCTCGTCGCTCTTGAGGGCTTGCCTGGCCCGGCGGGTCAGGATGAGAAAGTAGACGGCGAAGTTCACGGAGCACAGCAGCATGAAGACCGTCACGATGATTTCACAGGCGGGCAGGCCATAGGCGGCGAGACTGGCATTTCGCACGGAGAAGCCGCCGGTGCAGACTGTGGCAAAAGCCGTCAGCAGGGAATCGTAAAATGGCATCCCTGCCAGGCACAGGGCCAGCGTTTCCACCCCCGTGAAGGCGATATAGATACTATAGAGGATACGGGAGGAGATGGAGGTCTTCGGCACCAGCTTGGAGGAGACGGGTCCCGTGGCCTCGGCTTGGACGAGCACCTGCGTCCGCCCGCCCACCTTGGGCAGGAAGGCCAGCGTGAAGATGAGCACGCCCATGCCGCCGATCCAGGAGGAAAACGACCGCCAGAATAAAATACTGCGGGGCAGGACCTCGACGGCCTCTAAGATGGAACAGCCCGTGGTGGTGAAGCCGGAGACGATCTCAAAGAAGCTGTCCAGATAGGAGCCAAAATAGCCGGAGAAGAAAAAGGGGAGCGCCCCGAAGAGACTTAGGGTCAGCCAGATGAGTCCGACGACGGTGTAGCCCTCGCGGGAGTAAAAGTCCGGCCGGGCCTTGAGACAGGAGAGGGCCGTGCCCAGGAGTGCCACGAGGACGATGGTCAGGACAAACGGCTTGGGGTCCTCGTGGTAAAGAAGGGCCGTGACCAGGGGGAGCAGCAGACAGAGGGCCTCTAACTGTAACGTCCGGCCCAGGGTCCGCAGCATGAGTTTGTAGTTCATTGTCACCAGAAAACGCGGCGGTGCATCAGGAGCGCTGCCAGGTGGAGGGAAGGAATAGGAGCAGGATGGGGAAAATCTCGAGACGCCCGATGAGCATCAGCAGGGACAGAAAGACTTTATTGAAGCCCGAGAGCAGGCCGAAGTTCCCCATGGGGCCGACCAAGTCTAAGCCGGGACCGACGTTGGTCAGACAGCCCAGGGCGGCGGTGAAGGAGGTCGTGAGGGAGTACCCGTCCAGCGACACGACCAGGCACCCCACGCCCAAGAGAGCGAAGAAGCAGAGAAAGAAGGACGAGACGGTACGCAGGGTGTCCTCATCCACGACTTTTCCATCCAGCTTCACCACGCGCACGGCGCGGGGGTGGGACAGGCGCAGGAGGGAGCGGGTGGAGGAGCGCAGGAGCAGTAAGATACGCCCGCACTTGATGCTGCCCGCCGTGCTGCCCGAGCAGCCGCCCACGAACATGAGCAGGACTAAGATGGTCTGCGCGAAGGGGGGCCAGAGATTATAGTCCGTCGTCGAGAAGCCCGAGGTGGAAATGATGGAAGTCACCTGGAAAATGGCATCCCGCAGGGCGTGGCCCACCGTGTCATAGAGCGGCAGGATGTTCCAGAAGACCAGAGCGGCGGAGGCCGCCACGATGAGGAGAAAGAAACGCAGCTCGTCGCTTTTGAGCACCTGCCTGGCCCGGCCCGTGAGGGATAAGTAGAAGAGGGCGAAGTTCACAGAGCCTAAGAGCATGAAGACGATGGCGATGATCTCACAAGCCGGCAGGCCGTAGGCCCCGATGCTCAGGTTCATGACGGAAAAGCCGCCGGTGCAGACGCAGGCGAAGGTCGTGACCACGGCATCGTAGAGGGGCAGGCCCGCGATGAGAAAGGCGACGATCTCTGCCCCAGTGAGGACGAAATACATTATATATAAAATTTGAGAGGATTGGACGGTCTTGGGCACCAGCTTGGAGGAGATGGGGCCGGGGACCTCCGCGTGAACGAGCACTTGCGTCCGCCCGCCCACCCGGGGCAGAAAGGCCAGGGTGAAGAGCAGCACGCCCATGCCCCCGATCCAGGAGGTGAAGGACCGCCAGAATAAGATCCCTCGGGGCAGGACCTCAATGTTTGCCAGCACCGTCCCGCCGGAGGTGGTGAAGCCGGAGACGACCTCGAAGAGGCAGTCAGCAAAGCTCTGAAATTCTCCGGAGAACCAGAAGGGCAAGGCCCCGAAGAGGCTGAAGGCCAGCCAGATGAGTCCCACGACCGTGAAGCCTTCCCGGGAGAAAAATTCATCCCGGGACGGGATGCGGGCCAGGGCAAAGCCGATGAGTGCCACGGGGAGGATGGTGTAGAGGAAGGGCCTGGGGTCCTCACGGTACCCCAGCGTGACGACCAGGGGGAGCAGCAGGCAGAGGGCCTCCACCTGTAACGTCCGCCCCAGCATCCGCAGCATGAGCTTATAGTTCATCGTTCGGCCCCCCTCAGAGCTTTTCGAAGATGTCCCGGAAGGCTTGAATTTCCGCGCTGTGGGAGATGACGATGACACGGTCCCCCGCAGACAGAACCGTGCCGCCGGAGGGGATGACCACTTTTTTCTCGTGGAGCAGGGCGGCAATCAAGAAGCCCTTACGGATGGGCAGATCTTTCAGAGGCACGCCCAGGTGGGGGGTGTTTTCGTGGAGCAGGAACTCGGCGGCCTCAGCCTCGGTGTCGGCGATCTGGTAGAGGGCGGTCATGACGCTGCCGCTCTTATCCTGCAAGCCCCGGACCAGCCGGAGGATGCGGGCCACGGTGATGAGCTTGGGGGCCACCACGCAGTCCAGGCCCGCCGCCTGAACGACGGCGGAGTAGTTGACGCGGTTGCTCTTGGCAACGACCTTGCGGATGCCCTGCTGCTGGGCGTAGAGGGCGGAAATCAAATTGTCCTCATCCCGGCCGGTGAGGGCGATGAAGGCGTCGTTGTTCGTGAAGTGTTCCGAGGCCAACAGCTCTTGGTCCGTGCCGTCGCCGTGGAGGACCAGGGCTTCGGGGAGGGACTCGGAGAGGCGGCGGCAGTGTTCCTCATTGCTTTCGACGAGTGTGACCCGCACGCCCATGGAGAGCAGGAGCTTGGAGAGATAGTGGGCGATACGGCTGCCGCCGATGAGAAAGGCCGAGTGGATTTTCGGCAGGTCCCGCCCCAGGGTCCGCAGGTAGGCGGAGAGGTCCCGGGGGGCGCCGGTCACATAGAGCTTGTCCCCGGCCTGGGGGATGAAATCGCCGTTGGGGATGATGACCTGCCCCTTTCGCTCGCAGGCGGAGAAGAGGATATCCGGGCTGTTGCGGCCAAAGAGTTCCGACAGGGGCTTGCCCACGATGGGGTCTGTCTCCTTGATGCGCACACCCAGCATCTCCACCTTGCCACGGAAAAACGTGTCCACGTTGGCTGCTGCGGGGAAGCGGAGCAGACGGGAAATTTCTAAGGCGGTGGAGTACTCGGGGTTGATGACAGAGTCGATGTTCAGGTCCTTTTGCAGGGAAGCCAGGTCCTCGGTGTAGGCCACGTCCCGAATGCGGGCGATGGTATACTTCGCGCCCAGGCGCTTGGAGGTGAGGGCGCAGAGCATGTTTACCTCGTCCATGTTGGTCGTGGCGAGGACCAGGCCGGCGTCTCCCGCCCCGGCCTCCCGGAGGACGGAGGGGGCGGCTCCGGGTCCCTTGATGCACATCACGTCCAGGGTGTCGCTGGCCCGATGGATGGCCTCGTCGTCGTTGTCAATGATGGTCACGTTGTGGTCTTCGCGGGAGAGATAGTCGGCCAGGGTAGAGCCTACCTTGCCGGCGCCTACGATGAGTATATTCACGGCATGTCCGCCTTTCTCTTTCTTTCTAGTCTCTCTTTCCGGTGAGAATTTTTTGCTTGTAAATTCCTGGGTATGCGCTGCCAAAAGACAAACGCTGATACAACATCATAGCACAGAACGGGGTGGGTGACAATTCAGAAAGTGACGAAACTTTCCCCGCCGCCGGGGGTTTCCCTTCCAAATCGGCGGATTTTATGGTATCATATGGAACAAAACCAGGCAGACCGTTTCCCCGGAAACCAAATTCGAACGAAATAGGAGGTGGCCGCCCATGCGTCAGATGGACCTGACCGAAGGGGTCATCTGGAAAAAATTACTCCTCTATGCCTGGCCGGTGGTGCTGTCGTCCCTGCTCCAATCGGCCTATGCCATCACGGACCTCATCGTGGCCGGATGGTTCATCGGAAAGGACGGCATCTCTGCCATCAACAACGCCAGCCAAGTGATGCAGATTCTGACCCAGGTCATCCTGGGCATTACCACCGGCGGCAACATCCTCATGGGCCAGTATTTCGGG
>CAVCXN010000066.1:8988-10306 GCA_963606215.1 uncultured Mycoplasmatota bacterium
GGACAGGGAGAACCGGCTCAAGACCAACACGACCATTTTCGGCTTTGCCATTCTTGCGGGCCTCATCATGACGGGAGTCATCTATTTCCTGAGCTGCCCCATCTTAGTGGGCCTGAAGGCACCGGCACTGGATGAGGCCACGGCCTATCTCCGGGTCTGTGCCCTGGGCATCCTCCCGATCTTTGGCTACAATGCCCTGTCTGCTATGCTGCGCTCGGTGGGTAACTCCCGGCAGCCGTTCTACTGTGTGGCCGTGACCGCCGTGTGCAACATCGTTTTGGACTGCCTCTTCATGGGCGCGTTCCAGTGGGGGGTGCGGGGCGCGGCCCTGGCGACCATACTGGCGCAGCTGGCGAGCTTCATCGTCTGCCTGGTCTATGTGCTCAAGCACAAGGACCTCTTTGGCCTGGCCCGCAAAGCCCTTCGGATGCATCGGGATAAATTGACCCAGATGCTCAAGCTGGGCATCCCCTGCGCGGTGCAGATGACCGTGGTGGGCCTTTCCTGGCTGGCGATGACCTTCTTCATCAACCAGTACGGCGTCGAAGCCTCCGCCGCCAGCGGTATCTGCGCGAAAATTAAAGACGTGGCCTTGCTCTGCACGCTGGCGCTCTACACCGCTGCTACGACGATGGTGGCCCAGTGCCTGGGCGCGAAGAAATTCGACCGGGCCAGCCGGGTTGTTCATGTTGCCATGCGTCTCTCTCTCTCGGTGACGGCGGTGCTGATCCTCCTGATCGAAGTGTTTGCCCCCCAGCTTCTCGCCATCTTCCACCCCGACGCGGTGACGCAGGCCATCGGCCTGCAAAACCTGCGGATCGAGATTCTGGGGCAGATATTCTACGCCAGCTTCATGGTCTACAATGCCCTTCCCCTGGGGGCGGGTAATACCATGTTTGCCTTGGGTTCCAGCCTGCTCAACTGCATCGTGGTCCGCGTAATTTTAGCGCTGATCTTAAATCATTTCTTCGGCCTGGTCGGTATCTTCTGGGCCTGCGCCATCGCTCCGGCTTCGTCGGTGCCCTTGGGGTATATCTACGAGCGGTCCGGCGTTTGGAGGAAAAGCTTGGCGCAAGACACGCCATAATGCCAAACGAAAGAAACAGCCCAGCACGGTTTTGGTTCCGTGCTGGAATGCGTTTTGCATTTGAAGACAGAGGAAAGAGTGGGAGTGTCCGTATCATTTATATAGATTTTGAAGTTTATGAGAAAATCTTCTTATTGACGGCATATCCTAAAAATGAAAAGGATAATCTGTCGAAGACAGAACGAAATGAATTAAAACAGCTTGTTGAAATTCTGGAACATCAGTTATTAG
>CAVCXN010000067.1:0-5138 GCA_963606215.1 uncultured Mycoplasmatota bacterium
TTGTCCCCTATTTCCCCCCGGCCACCATCGTGACCACTCCCCGGTCTGACGTGCAGTATGTGGTCACGGAGCAGGGCGTGGTCAACCTCAAGCCCCTGACCACCCGGGATCGCGCCCGGGCGCTCATCGACCTGGCCCACCCGGACTGCCGCCCGGAGCTGGTGGACGCCGCGAAAAAGCTGGGCATTTTCTAAGTTTTCTACACAACACAAAAAAACAGCAGCCTGCCCCGTCCGGGGCAAGCTGCCGTCGTGTTTTCTATGAGAGATCGGGATACAACATTAGTGTTTGGTCATGTCCAGGAAATACTGGTGAACGGACGTGTCCTCATCCAGCTCCGGGTGGAACGCCGTGACCAGCTGGTTCCCCTGGCGGGCGGCGACGATGTGGCCGTCCACCTCTGCCAGCACCTCAGCCCTGGAGCCGCCGGCGGCGATGTAGGGGGCGCGGATGAAGGTCATGGGAATTTCACCCACGCCTTCCATCTTGGCTACGGTGTGGAAGCTGCCCAGCTGACGCCCGTAGGCGTTGCGCTTGGCGGTCAGGTCCATGGTGGCAAAGCAGGGAATGCCGCCCTCCACCTGGTCAGCCAGCAGAATGAGTCCTGCACAGGTGCCATAGACGGGCAGACCGGCCTGGATCTTCTCCTGTAACGTCTCGAACAGGTCCAGGTCGCGCAGGAGCTTGCCCATGACGGTGCTCTCGCCGCCGGGGAGAATCAAGCCGTCCAGAGGCTTGTCCAGATCGCGCTTCCGGCGAATCTCAAACCACTCGGCCCCCAGCTTATCCAGCATGATCTCATGCTCGGCAAAGGCCCCTTGCAGGGCCAGAATCCCAATGGCCATCTTACTTCCCCCGCTCTGCCATCAGCAGGGCGATCTCGTCCTCGTTGATGCCGACCATGGCCTCACCCAGATCGGTGGACAGCTCGGCCAGCTTCTTGGGGTCGTTGTAGTTGGTGACAGCCTGAACAATGGCGGCGGCACGCTTGGCGGGGTCGCCGGACTTGAAGATGCCGGAGCCAACGAACACGCCCTCAGCGCCCAGGTGCATCATCAGAGCAGCGTCAGCGGGGGTAGCCACGCCGCCGGCGGCGAAGTTGACCACGGGCAGACGGCCGTTCTCCTTGACATAGCGCAGCAGCTCCACGGGGACCTGTAACTGCTTGGCAGCCTCAAAAATTTCATCGTCGCGCAGGCTCTGGACGCGGTGAATTTCTGCATTCATGGCGCGCATGTGGCGGACGGCCTGGACCACGTCGCCGGTGCCCGGTTCGCCCTTGGTGCGGATCATGGAAGCGCCCTCAGCAATGCGGCGCAGAGCCTCACCCAGGTCACGGGCGCCGCAGACGAAGGGAACCTTGAACTGGGTCTTGTCGATATGATACACGTCATCGGCAGGGGACAGCACTTCGCTCTCGTCGATATAGTCGATCTCGATAGCTTCCAAGATCTGCGCCTCTGCGAAGTGACCGATGCGGCATTTTGCCATCACAGGGATGGAAACAGCCTCCTGGATGCCCTTGATCATCTTGGGGTCGCTCATGCGGGACACGCCGCCAGCGGCACGGATGTCAGCGGGGATGCGCTCCAGAGCCATGACAGCGCAAGCGCCGGCTTCCTGGGCGATGCGAGCCTGCTCGGGGGTGGTCACGTCCATGATGACGCCGCCCTTCAGCATCTGGGCCAGTTCCTTGTTCAGCTTATAACGATCATTCATAGTGTATGACTCCATTCTCGGTTTCCTTCCGGAACACCGTTGATTTTGTTGGGATACCGGCAGTATAACACCATCTGGATATATTAAAATCCTCAGTTTTAACATTTTTTATAAGGTCAATTTTTCCGCATTCCCAAATCTGACCATATCTATACAGCTAGAAATTCTTGTTTTTTCAAGGTCAGATTCTATGTCACATCACAGGAGGTCTTCTCAATGAAACTCGCCATTCCCTACCAAGACGGTCAGATTTTCCAGCATTTCGGAAAAACGCCCGCGTTTAAAATTTATGACATTGCCAACGGCCAGGTGGGTGGCTCCATGGTCTTTCCCACCGGCGGACAAGGCCACGGGGCCTTGGCTGGCCTGCTCCGGGCGCTGGGCATCGGGGCCGTGGTCTGCGGCGGCATTGGCCCCGGGGCCATCCAAGCCCTCTCCTCGCTGAATATCCTCCCCGTCCCCGGCGTCACCGGCTCCGCCGACCAAGCGGCGCAGGACTTCGCCGAAGGCAAGCTCGTCGCCAATCCCGACGCCCTCTGTCACCACCACGACGGCGGCGCAGGCCACACCTGCGGGCACCACAGCGAGGGGCACAGCTGCGGGGGGAGCTGTCACTGACCCCGCAAACACCAGAAATGGCCCGACCCATCCCTGCATCTGGCAGAGACGGGTCGGGCCGTTTTCCATTCTTTTTCGTTCCAGAATTGACTCAGGCGTCCGCGCTGGCCGTGCTCAGAGCCTCTTGCAGTGCCTCAGCGATGCTGTCCACGTCTTGCCGGTCTACCAGCAGGCGGCTCTCCCCGTTCAGGGTCACTAAGGCCGTACTGCTGTCGTAGGCAGAGAAGGTCAGCGTAACCTCCGGCCACTTCTCACTGTTCTGGTGGATGGTCAGGGTGAGCAGCGTCTCCCCCGGCGTGGCCCCGGCGTCGCTGCCAGTGGGTTCGAGGTCCTGGATGCGGTCGAAACAATCCGTCACCTCCACCGTTTTCCCATTCAGCTGGTAAACGTATTGCTCCGTCTCGTTCCCGTCCTCGTCCGTTTCTGTCTCCGTTTTCTTGGTCAGCGTATCGGTGGCCCCTTCCACCGTCACGTCCACCCCGGTGACTTGGGTCCAATCCAGGTTCAGCACCTGCTGAGGCAGCAGGTCCGTTCCCTTGGCCGCCAGGATCCAGTCGGCAAAGCTGCTGTCCACTCGGTAGACCATGGCGGACCCGGCCAGGCGGACAAAGCAGGTCTCCCCGTCATACTCCCCCAGCTCCAGGGTCAGGGTCCTGGCCGTCTCCTTGGTCTCGTAGACGGTCTCGCCCTCCTCGTCTGTCTCGTTGGTGGCTACCTGGCTGCTCTCCGTGTAGTGGACCGTGATGGTCGCCGACGGCTTGAGCAGGCCATAGGCACTGAGCTGCTCCTCCGTGGCGTCGTAGGCCGCGCAGCCGGACCAGGTCAGGCCGGTCACAGCGTCGGTCAGTTCCCGGGTCAGCTCCGTGTCCAGCGCGGTCTCTTCGCCGTCCTGGTTCCAGAACCAGGTGTAGAGGTCGCTGTAAGTTAGGCCGCTGTTCTCCTTGTGGTCGATGGTGAGTGTGCCCTGGCCCGTCTGGATGGTCAGGCTGCTCAGCTCACTCATATCCGGCAGGGTCTCCATCTGCACCAGGTCCAACAGACTGTGCTGGAAGGTCGTGAGCAGACTCTCCTCCACCAGGTAGACCTTCCCGTCCCCGGTAGTGAGATAGCGCTGGCCCCCCAGCCCTGTCTCGTCCCCCAGGGTCAGGGTGTAGCTCTGGTCAGCCTCCACCGTGATCGTGCAGCTCCCCCCGTCCGACAGGCCGTACTGGTCCAGGTCTTCCGGTTCCTCAATGGTCTTCTCCGCCTGGATCTCCGTCAGCGCCTGGACCATCTCATCCGGATAAGTCGCGTCCATCGGGAAGTCCGCGTCCGCCGGGTAGGACCAGTTGCTCTCGTCGTCCTTTTCGATGGTGATACTCTCCCCCGCATAGGTCCAGGTCAAAGACGTGACCTGGTCGGCATCCAGGGTGAAGACTGTCTCCGCCGTCTCTTCTGCCTCGTCCCCCGTCACCGGGGCAAACCGAATGACCAGCAGCGTCAGGGCCATCAGCACGATCAGAAGCAGCGCCAGGATCCCCAGCTTTTTCCCCCGCGTCATTTACAACCGCCTCCTCTTGATCCAGGTATAGATGCCCCAGGCCAGACAGCCGCCCGGCAGCACCGCCACCACGACCAGGGTCAGAACGGATGCCGTGGCCGCATTCATGGTCAGATATTCTGTCGTCATGCTCTTGGCGTGGATGGTGGGGCCTTTCTCCCCCTGGCAGGTCCAGCTCACGCAGTTGAGGAAGAAATCCTGGTTGGCCCCGGCTACCTTTTGGTTGTAGGTGTCATCCAGCAGGGCTGTGGAACCGATCCAGACCACATGGCTCTCCGTTCCGTCCTCCGCCGTCTCCGTGGCGGCGGCGGCCAGGGTGAAGGGGCCGTCCGTGTCTCCGTCTTCCTTGCTGTAGGTCGTCATGCCGTAGCCGGCGGTTTTGGAATAGGCATCGTCCGACGTGGTCAGCAGGGGGCTGACGGAGAGCGTCTCCCGCAGGTCCTCCCGGAGGGTAACGCCCTGGGCCAGGGAGAGCAGGACCGAGTAGCCGCCCTCCTGCAAGGGCGAGGTGATGGTGTGGCTGTCTAAGCTGGGCAGCAGATAGACCGGGCTGCCCAGGGCATAGTAAGACGAATTGCCTTCCACCACGATCCCGTCCACAGTATCCATGCCGTACTCTGCCAGCAGCGCCTCTAAGTTCGGCCGCTCCACGCCGTCCTGGGCCGGGTCTGTCAGGACGATGAGGTCCCCGCCCCCTTGCAGATAGGTCAGAATGGCGTCCTTCTCCGTCTCCGAGATATCTTTTTGCGGCCCACTGATGAGCAGCGCGTCGGCGTCCTCCGGGACGCTCTGGCTGGTCAGCAGGGAGAGGTCTTCCACCTCGACGTTCTGCTGCTCCACCGCCGACTGGAAGCTGGCGCTCAGCTCCGTCTCCCCGTGGCCGGTGAGCCGGTAGAGCTTCGGCAGCGTCTCCCGGGTCACATAGTCAATGGCACTGGTCAGGCAGCTCTCACCCGCAAAGCTCGTGTCGTAGGAGGAGTAATCATCGCTGTACGAATAGGTGTAAATATCTTCATAGCTCACATACGTGTTCCGGGTGCCGGAGACCACGATGAGGCTGTTGTTGTAGATGTTCCCCGTCACATACTCCTCCACGAAGCCAGGGGAGACGTCGGGGTCTTTTTTCGTCACCGTCACCTTGTCACTGGCAGCGGCATACCGATCCAGGAGGGTGGAGAGGGTGTCATCCTCTTTCCCACTCTGGACCACCCAGTAAACGGTCACATCCTCTTCCAGCCCCTCCAGGGTCTCCTTGGTCTCC
>CAVCXN010000068.1:0-2967 GCA_963606215.1 uncultured Mycoplasmatota bacterium
AGCACTTGCAGGACGATATCACTGAGGAAAGTCCCCATCAGGTCCTTTCCCCGCCGGGTGTCCAACAAGGGCATATCCAAAACAACAATGTCAATTCCCTTCTCCTTGGTCAGCATCCGCCACTGTTCCTGGATCTCTTCATAGTTTCTTCCCAGGCGGTCAATGCTCTTGATGTACAGCAAGTCTCCCTGCTTCAGGCGATGAAGCAAACGGCGATATTGCGGACGCTCAAAATCTTTTCCAGATTGTTTATCCATATAAATATGACCGGCAGGGACCGCCACATCTATCATGGCTGTCATCTGCCGGTCTTCTTTTTGCTCCCGGGTACTGACCCGGATGTATCCATACTTTTTTTGCAAATTCTTTCTCCTTCTAAAAAAACACGCCGGACGAACTCTCAAAGAATCGTCCAGCGTGTTTTCTGTTCCTCTATGTAATTTTATAGGTGATCTGAGAAGAATTACATCTTCTCCGGTGCCGTCACACCCAGCAGGCCCAGGCCGTTGGCCAGGACGGAGCGGACGCTGTCGGCCAGCTTGAGGCGGGCGGCCAGAATTGCAGGCTCCTCGCCCTTGATGCGGCAGGCCCCATAGAACCGGTGGAAGTCCCCGGCCAGCTCGGTGAGGTAGCGGTTGATGCGGGAGGGGTCGTAGTCCCGGGCGGCGGCGTGAATCTCCTCGGGCAGCCGGGCCAGGGTGCGGATGAGGGTGGTCTCTTCCCCGGTGGTCATCAGCTCGGCGTGGGTATCGGCGGCCTTGGGGACGGCGTGGCCTTCCTCGGCCAGACGGCGGATCAGGGTGCAGATGCGGGCGTGGGCATACTGGACGTAGTAGACAGGGTTCTCACTGTCCTCCCGAACGGCCAGGTCCAGGTCAAAATCGACGGGGCTGGTGGCGGAGCGGGAGTTGAAGAAGTAGCGGGCGGCATCCACGCTGACCTCGTCCAGCAGGTCGTGCAGGGCAATGGCCTTGCCGGAGCGCTTGGACATGCGGACGGGCTGGCCGTCCTGGAGCAGGTTCACCAGCTGCATGAGCACCACAATCAGGCGGTGCGAGCCGTCCAGACCCAGGCCGTCCAGGGCGGCCTGCAAGCGGGCCACGTGGCCGTGGTGGTCGGCGCCCCACACGTCGATGGTCTTGTCAAAGCCGCGGACCTCCAGCTTGTTGCGGTGGTAAGCGATGTCGGCGGCGAAATAGGTATAGAAGCCGTTGGCGCGGCAGAGTACGTCGTCCTTCAGGTCCAGCTTGTCCACCTGCTTCTGGCTCTTGCCCTCGGCCAGGTACTTGTTTTTCAGCAGCTGGGTGGTGTTGAGCCACAGAGCGCCGTCCTTCTCGTAGGTCCAGCCCTTTTCGGTCAGCAGGCCGACCGTCTCGGCCACATAGCCGGACTCGTGCAGGGAGGACTCGAAGAACCACTCGTCATACTCAATGCCGTAGCGCAGCAGGTCGGCCTTCATCTTGGGGATGTTGGTCTTGAGGCCGAAGGCGGCCAGGGCGTCAAGGCGGGTCTGCTCGTCCACGTCAACATAACTGTCGCCGTGCTCGGCGTAGAATGCCTGGGCCAGCTCCTTGATGTCGTCGCCGTGGTAGCCGTCCTCGGGGAAGGGAACGGCGTCCTCGCCCTTGATGATCTGGAAGTAACGGGCCTCGATGGAGACGGCGAACTTGTGAATCTGGTTGCCTGCGTCATTGACGTAGAACTCCTTCCAGGTGTCGCAGCCGTCCCGCTTGAGGATGTTGGCCAGGGTGTCGCCCAGCACACCGCCGCGGGCGTTGCCCATGTGCATGGGACCGGTGGGGTTGGCGGAGACGAACTCCACCATGACCTTTTCCCCGTGGCCCTCATCGCTCTGGCCGTAGAGTGGGCCTTCCTTCTCGATCTCGGCCAGCACATCGCCGTACCACTTGTGCCCC
Organism: uncultured Mycoplasmatota bacterium; assembly: GCA_963606215.1. Taxonomy (GTDB): domain Bacteria; phylum Bacillota; class Clostridia; order Oscillospirales; family Oscillospiraceae; genus Evtepia. The sequence continues at coordinate 1,917 of CAVCXN010000068.1, forward strand.
AGGCGGAAATTCAGGAAGCCGGGGCCTGCGATCTCCACGGAGGAGAAGATGGTACCGGTCAGGTCCATGTGGTCCACCAGAGCCTGGGCAATGGCACGGGGGGCCATCTTCATGGCCTTGGCCCCGGCCATGGCCACGGAGGAGGCATAATCGCCGTTCTGTGGGTCCTTGGGAATTTCGACGGAGCCTTTCAGCTCCACCCCTGCGGGAAGGACCCCGGCCGCAACCGCCGTCTCATAGGCCCGGGCGGTCAGCTGGCTGACCTGAGCTTTTGCCGATTGAATCAAATTCGCCATAACGCTTGTCACCTTTTCTTTCTTATTCTTTCTGTTCAAAGTACCTGGTCCAGGGGCGCAGCCTGGTCCAGGGTGGGTTCTGTCACTTGGATCTCAAAGGCGTTTTCCCCGATGAGCTGGCTGTCCGCCTCCAGCGCGTAGCGGATGGAGAGGCTGCCGCCGCCCTGCCCCATGCGGGCCTTGGCCCGGTGGGTGTTCACGCCCAGCATCAGGCCGCCGAAGGGCGTTTCGTAGAGGGAGAAATGCTTCTGCCCTTCCTCAAAGATCATCTCGGAGTTGATGGTCCCCTCCCGCAGGAGGGTGATCCGGTCGGGGGCGATGTGAAAGGTGGTGAGGGTCCCCTCCAGGCCGGTCAGCTCGCTTTCGGGATAGACCAGGGCAAAGTCCTCCCCCTCGCGCTCCTGCCGCAGGACCCCCTGCGTCACCAGCTCCATGGTGTCCTCCTGCCCGTCCATATTCTGGACCGATTTGATGGATATAATGACTGGCTTTTCCATGCGTTCGAATCCCCCTGTCTCCTTGTTCTTTTTACCAAATACAAATAATTATACCTGATTCTGCGGGGATTGTAAAGTGGGCCGCCGCCCCTTGTTTGGGCACAGGGCAAAGAAATTCCCGGGGGCCGGGGAAAGAATTCGTGGCAATTTCCTCTCTGCCGCCTTTGACATTCTCCCCCGGGGACACTATAATAAGTGAACAACAAGCCCACACCACCGGGCGCGCGGCAACTTTTGCCCCGCCCTGGCTTATGATAG
>CAVCXN010000069.1:0-5501 GCA_963606215.1 uncultured Mycoplasmatota bacterium
CATCATACCCGGCGTTCACCAGCAGGTGGCCCAGCATCTTGGAGGCCAGCAGGGAGCCCTGGCCCCCCACGCCTACGATCATAATATTCACAGTTTCCACTTGGTGTATCCTCCTCAAATCAAACAGTCAAGGCGTCCCGGTGACACATCTGCATGCACACCTGGCAGCCGATACATTGGGTCTTGTCGATCTCCGCCTGGCCGTCCCGCAGGCAGAGGGCCGGACAGCCGATGCGCATACACAGGCCACAGCCATTGCACTTGTCGTGGTCCACCTTCAAAGGCGCGGCTTTAGGGACCTCTTTCAGCATCACGCAGGGACTGCGGGTGATGATGACGGAGGGCTCCTCTGCTGCCAGCTCCTCTTTCAGCACCTGGTCCATCTCTTTCAGGTGGTTTGGGTTCACGACCCGCACCCGCCGGAAGCCAACGGCTTTGCACAGGGCCTCCAGATCGACCTTGCCCGCCGGTTCACCCCGGAGGGTCTTGCCGGTGGTGGGGTTCTGCTGGTGGCCGGTCATGCCGGTGATGGAGTTGTCCAGGATGAGGACGGTGGAGTTGGTGCGGTTGTAGGCGATGTCCGTGATTCCGGTGATGCCGGAGTGGATGAAGGTGGAGTCGCCGATGACGGCCACGCTGTTCTTCTCGTGGGCCGCGCCGCCGGCCAGGTTAAAGCCGTGCAGACCGGAGCAGGAGGCCCCCATGCATACGTTCAGATCCATGGCGTTCAGGGGCGGCATGACACCCAGGGTGTAGCAGCCGATGTCACCGTAGACCATACACTTATTTTTGGACAGGGTGTAGAACACGCCCCGGTGGGGACATCCGGCGCACATAACGGGGGGACGGCCGGGAATTTCGTCTTCCAGCGTGACCGTCTCCTTCTCCGGACGCCCAAGACAGCGGGCAACGACCCCCTGGGTCAGCTCGTCGATCATAGGCAAGACATCCTTGCCGCTGACCTCCACGCCGATCTGACGGCAGTGGTTCTCAATGATGGGTTCCAGCTCTTCCACGACGAGGACCTTGTCCACCTGGGCAGCAAAGTCCTGGATTTTCTGCACCGGCATGGGCCAGGAAAGGCCCAGCTTCAGCACGCAGGCTTTGTCACCAAAGACCTCACGGACATATTGGTAGCTGGTGGAAGAGGTAATGATACCAATCGACTTGTCCTCCCCCATCTCCATGCGGTTGAGGAAGGTCGTCTCGGCCAGCTCGGTCATGGCGGCAGTGCGGGCCTCGACGCGGTGGTGGGCTTTCATGGAGTTGGTGGTCATCATGACCCGCAGGGGGTCCTTCACATACTCCCGCTTGGGGACTTCCTGCCGCGCCCCCTTCTCTACGATGCTCTGGGAGTGGGAGATGCGGGTACACATCCGCAGTAAAATGGGCGTGTGATATTCCTCGGACAGGCGAAACGCCTCTTTCGCAAAGGTCAGAGCCTCCTGGCTGTCCGAAGGCTCCAGCATGGGGACTTTGGCGGAAATGGCGTAGTGGCGGGAGTCCTGCTCGTTCTGGGAAGAGAACATACCGGGGTCATCCGCTACGCAGATGACGAGGCCCGACTCGACCCCCTGATAGGAAATGGTAAAGAGCGGGTCGGCCGCCACGTTCAGGCCCACGTGCTTCATACAGCAGGCCGAGCGCACGCCGCCCAGGGCGGCACCATGGGCCACTTCTAAGGCGACTTTTTCATTGGGGGCCCACTCGCAATAGATTTCCGGGTATTTGGCGGCTTCCTCGGTGATCTCCGTACTGGGGGTCCCGGGGTAGCTGGAGATCACGCCGCACCCGGCCTCGTATAGTCCACGGGCAACGGCTTTGTTGCCCAGCATCAGTTCTTTCATGTGTCCCTCCGTGTTTCGCGTTCTTCCTGGTGGGCATCCTCGCCCTCCTTGGTCTGCTCCACCCGTTCCATCACCTCGGCCAAGGCTCCGGTGCCGTAGTTCAGGACCCGGTTGACCCGGCTGACCGTGGCGGAGCTGGCCCCCGTCTCGCTGAGAATGGTGGTGTAGACCTTGCCGGCGTGGAGCATCTTGGCCACGTCGAACCGCTGCTCCATAGCCCGCAGCTCGGTCACGGCGCACAGATCGTCAAAAAACCGGCAGCACTCCTCCACGCTGTTCAGGGCGGCGATGTGCTCATATAGGTCCAGGCTGCGTTCTTTCTTTTTTGCTCTCGGCATGGCGTTTCCCTCCTTGCGGCGTTTGGCTTCGTCTTAGCTCCGGTTCTGCTGGGCCACCAGATGCTCGGCCCCGTAGCGCTTGCGCAGGGCGGGCTTTTCAATCTTGCCGGTGGCATTGCGGGGAATTTCGGCGAAGATGATCTTCCGTGGGCGCTTGTACCGGGGCAGGGTCAGGCAGAAGTCATTGATCTCCGCCTCGTCGCAGACGGCTCCGGGCTTCAGCTCGATGACCGCACCGCAGATTTCGCCCAGACGCTTGTCGGGCAGGCCGATGACGGCCACGTCCTTGATCTTGTCGTTGGTGCGCAGGAAGTCCTCGATCTGGACGGGATAGATGTTCTCGCCGCCGGAGACGACCACGTCCTTCTTCCGGTCCACCAGGAAGTAGAAGCCGTCGGGGTCCTGCATGGCCATGTCGCCGGTGTAGAGCCAGCCGTCCTTCAAGACCTCGGCGGTGGCCTCGGGGTTGTTGTAGTAGCAGGTCATCACACCGGGGCCCTTCACGCACAGCTCGCCGACCTCACCCTGAGGCACGGCGTTGCCCTGCTCGTCCACGACCTTGACCTCCCAGCGGTAGCCGGGGATGCCGATGGCGCCCACCTTGTCGATGTTGTCCATGCCCAGATGGACGCAGCCCGGGCCGGTGGACTCGGACAGACCGTAGTTGGTGTCGTACTTATGGTTCGGGAAATACTCTTTCCAGCGGCGGATCAGGGAGGGGGGCACGGGCTGGGCGCCGATGTGCATCAGCTTCCACTGGTCCAACTTGTAGTCCGAGAGCTTGATGTCGCCCCGGTCCAGGGCGTCCAGAATATCCTGCGCCCAGGGCACCAGGAGCCAGACGATGGTACATTGCTCGTCGGAGACGGCCTTGAGAATAATTTCCGGAGAGGTTCCCTTCAGCAGCACGGCCTTGCTCCCGGCGAACAGACTGCCCATCCAGTGGAACTTGGCGCCGGTATGGTACAGGGGCGGGATGCAGAGGAAGGTATCGTCATGCTGGATGTCATGGTGTTTTTGCTCCATCTCAGCGGCCTGGGTCAGGCTGCGGTGCTTATGTAGAATGGCTTTGGGGAAACCGGTGGTGCCGGAGGAGAAGTAGATGGCGCCGTCGTCATCGTCAGTGATGAGGACCTGAGGGGGCGCGGAGGAGCAGTCGGCAGCCAGCTCCCGGTAGCTCTCGGCGAAGGTGGGGCAGTTGTCGCCCACGTAGATGAGCAGGCGGCCCTTGCTCAGCTTTTCGGCCACGCTCTCAATCCGACCGATGAACTCCGGGCCAAAGACCAGGACCTGAACCTCGGCCAGGTCCGCGCAGTATTCAATCTCCTCGGCGGAGTAACGGAAGTTGAAGGGCACCGCCAAGGCCCCGGTCTTGAGGATGCCGAAGTAGATGGGCAGCCACTCCAGGCAGTTATACATCAGAATGGCCACCTTGTCGCCCTTCTTCACGCCGCGGGAGAGCAGCATGTTGGCGAAGCGGTTGGCCTTTTCGTTAAAAACATTCCAGGTGATCTCCCGGCGATACGGCTCGTCGGTGGTGGGCTGGATGAGGTCATATTCCTTCCAAGTCATCCGCCGTGTCTCTTTGATCTCGGGGTTCAGCTCCACCAGCGCAGTCTCGTTGCCGTAGAGCTTGACGTTACGTTCCAAAAAATCAATAACGGGCATAGTGACGGTCCTTTCTCTGTGACGGGTCTCAAGCGGATGCTTTATCCTTTACAGCTTTAAACCCTTAGTGCAATCACTTTACTGTAGCACGAGAAAGCGGGAAAGTCAAGGGAGCCGAACGGCTCCCTTGCTGTTTCCGTCAAAATTTTTCTGTCAGTGCCGGTCCAGCTTGGCTTCCAGCTGGCGCAGCAGGGCCTCGCTCTCCTGGGCCACTGCCTGCAATGCCCCGGCCTGGAAGGGAGAGCGGAGACCCGCCTCTTCCAGCAGGTCCGTAAAGACCTTCTCCCCGCCCTGGGAGAGGAAGCGGACGTAGCGGGCAAAGGCATCCGCATAGTTCTTCCGGCTCTCCAGCAGGAATTGCAGGGCCGCCGTCTGCGCCAGGCAGTAGTCGATATAATAGAACGGCGTCTCGTAGATGTGCATCTGATACTGCCAGCGGGTCCCCTCTTCCAGGTAGGGGATGCCGTCAAAGGTGATGTGGGGGCGGAACTCGGCCTCCAGCTTCCGCCAGGCGGCCTTGCGCTCCTCCGGCGTCCAGTCGGGGTTTTCATAGACCTGGCGCTGGAAGTCGTCGACGATGGTGCCGTAGGGCAGGAAGGACAGGGCGTCCAGCAGGTGCATAAACTCATAGCGGCCTGCGTCCTCGCCGAAGAACTTGTCCATATAGGGCCAGGCGAAGAACTCCATGCTCATGGAGTGCGTCTCCGCTGTCTCCATGCCGCCCACGCCCAGCTCGACGACAAACTTGTTGCTGGCTGTCTTGTAGTCGGCAAAGGCATGCCCGGCCTCGTGCGTGACCACATCCACGTCCCCGGCGGTGCCGTTGAAGTTGGCTAAGATAAAGGGCTGGTGGTAAGCGGGGAAATGGGTGCAGTAGCCGCCGCCCCACTTGTTCTTGCGGCTGTCTACATCAAAGGCTTCTGTTTCCAGCATGAAGTCGATGAACTTTCCCGTCTCCTCGCTCATGTCATGGTACATGGCGCGGGCGGCGGCGAAGATCTCCTCCTTGCCGCCCTTGGGGGCGGGGTCGCCCTGGGGGAAGATGAGGTCGTAGTCATAGAGCATGAGGGTATCAACGCCCAGCTTCTCCCCGATCTCCTTCCGCAGGCGGGCCACCACGGGGACAATATCCCGGCGGATGTTTTCCCGGAACTGCTTGACCTCTTCCGGGCCGTAGCACAGGCGGCCCATGCGGTAATAGCCCAGCTCCACAAAGTTCCGGTAGCCCATCTTCTTCGCCATCCGGTCGCGGATGTGGACCAACTGGTCAAAGAGGCCGTCCAACTGGTCGCTATGGGCTTTCAGGGTGTTGCCCAGGACCTCATAGGCTTCTTTTCTCGTGGCCCGGTCGGGGGATTTTGCGTATTTCATCAGCATGGGCCGGGGCAGCTTTTCGCCGCGGAACTCGAACTCCATGCCCGCCATCAGCTGGGAGTACTGGCTGACGACTTGATTCTCCGCGATCATATCCTCGATGATCTCCGGGGACATGGCTTTCAGCTCCACCTCAAAGGACCGGAAGACCAGGGGGATGATCTCGCCCTGCTCTTCCAGCTCCTGACGGAAGGGCGTGGCCAGCATCGCCTTGGTGTACTCCAAGAGATAGTTCTGGGCCTGGGGGCCTACTTCGTCGTAATACTCTTTTTCT
>CAVCXN010000070.1:0-10584 GCA_963606215.1 uncultured Mycoplasmatota bacterium
AAGATAGAGACAACGTTTGAGCAGTTAGAAAACTTCATTCTCTGCAACAAAACCAGGAACACCGATGCCTTGGAGCTGATGACTCTTTCCGCAAAAAGAAGCTTGGGGAAAGTGATCACGGTGAAGAATTATAAAGGGAGAAACCATGAACCGAACCATTTGGGATATTTACGCACCGATCTATGAGAAGGCCATGCGGATGGGCCGGAAGTATTACGCCTATCTTTATGACCGCATCCCAACACAGATTCGCGGCAAGGACGTGTTGGAGATCGCCACCGGCCCCGGTCTGTTGGCCAAGCACGTTGCCCACGCCGCCCGGCGTATGATCGCAACGGACTATTCGGAGGGCATGATCCGGGAGGCCAAGAAGGGAACCTGTCCATCCCAGCTGACCTTTGCTGTGGCTGACGCGACGGCTCTGCCCTACCCGACGAACTCGTTTGACGTGGTCCTGATTGCCAACGCCCTGCACGTGATGCCGGAGCCGGAACGAGCTTTGGCGGAAATCGACCGCGTTCTACGAGACGATGGCCTGCTCATCGCCCCGAATTTTGTAGGGCACGGAACGGGGGGCCTCAGCCGTGTATGGTCCAGGCTGCTCCGCCTGGCTGGGATCCGCTTTGAACACCAGTGGACAGGAGACGAATACCTGTGCTGGCTCCAATCTCACGGTTGGGCAGTCCTGTTTTCCAAGCAGCTCCCCGCCCGTATCCCGCTGATGTACGCAGAGTGTGTGCGCTCTATCCGGCCTAAGCAGATGCCAACGTATGGCGCAAGTCTTTTCCCCTGAGATAGACCAAGGCCCCGTCCAACTGGACGGGGCCTGTTTTTACATGATTTCATTTGATTTTTCGTAGGACGCGGCGGTAGGCCATCTCCCCCGGCTCTGCCTGGGTGACACCCAAGACCCTGTCAATGACCTCCGGCTCCCGAAATTCTCCGGGCTGGGCAGCGATCTCTTGGAAGGGGTCCAGCATTACGGTTCTTCCTTCGGGGATGCCTCCTGGGACTCTTCCAGGGAAACAGAAGATTCCGTCGGCTGTGGTTCAGCAGACACTTCAGGGACAGCCTGCGCTTCCGTGGGCTTGTCCTCCGCAGGTTTCTCCTCTGCCGGTTCTGCGGGGGCGACGGGGGACCCGGCATGGAGGGGAGAGTCTGCCGTGGCGGGGTCGCGGCCCTCAATGATGGCGACCATTTCCGCGCCGGTGATGGTCTCCTTTTCCAGCAGGTAGGCAACGACGGCGTCCATCTCCTGGCGGCTGTCCCGGATGATCTGGACGGCAGTGGCGTAGCACTGGTCCAGGATGGTGCGAACAGCCTCGTCCAAAGCGGCGGCGGTGTCCTGGGCGCAGTCCATGCCATAGCCGCCGTCGAGATACTGGCTGCGCTTGGAGGCCAGGGCCATCATGCCGAAGCGCTCACTCATGCCGTACATGGCGACCATATTCCGGGCCACGGACGTAGCGTCCTGAATATCCTGAGCGGCGCCGTTGGTCATGGTGTTCATCACCACTTCCTCGGCGGCCCGGCCGCCCATGGAGACGGCGATGCGGGCCAGCAGCTCGTCCCGGGTCCGCAGCTCGGTCTTGTCCTCCTCGGGCATGAGCAGAGTGTAGCCCAAAGAGCCTTGGGTGTGAGGGACGATGGTGATCTTCTGCACAGGTTCCGTGTTCTTCTGCTTGTAGGCGACCATAGCGTGACCGACTTCATGATATGCCACGAGCTTTTTCTCAAACTCGGTGAGGACGCTGCCCTTCTTCTCGGTGCCGGCGATGACCAGCTCGAAAGCAGCCAGCAGGTCCTCCTGCTTCACGGCCCGGCGGCCCAGACGCACCGCCCGCAGTGCGGCCTCATTGACCAGATTGGCCAGGTCCGCGCCCACGCACCCGGCAGTGGCCAGGGCGACCTTTTTCAGGTCCACGTCCTCGGCCAGACGGATGCGGCGGGTATGGACTTGCAGGGTCGCCAGACGGCCCGCCAGATTGGGTCGGTCGATGGTGATGCGGCGGTCGAACCGGCCGGGCCGCAGGAGGGCCTGGTCCAGGACCTCCGGGCGGTTGGTGGCGGCCAGAAGAATGACGCCCTTGGAGGGGTCGAAGCCGTCCATCTCGGCCAGGAGCTGGTTCAAGGTCTGCTCCCGCTCGTCGTTGCCGCCCATGCGGTTGTCACGGGATTTGCCGATGGTGTCGATCTCGTCGATGAAGACGATGCAGGGGGCCACTTTATTGGCCTCTTTGAAGAGGTCACGGACACGGGAGGCACCCACGCCCACGAACATCTCCACAAAGTCCGAGCCGGAGATGGAGAAGAAGGGCACGCCTGCCTCTCCTGCCACGGCCTTCGCCAGCAGGGTCTTACCGGTACCCGGCGGGCCGACGAGCAGCGCGCCCTTGGGCAGCTTCGCGCCGATCTCCGTGTACTTGCCGGGGTTGTGGAGGAAGTCGATGATCTCCTCCAGGGATTCCTTCGCCTCGTCCTGTCCGGCGACATCCGCGAAGGTCACGCCGGTGGACTTTTCCATATAGACTTTTGCATTGGACTTCCCCACGCCGCCCAGACCGCCGGGGCCACCCATGCGGCGCATGATGAAGATGAGCGCGCCGGTCATGATGACCACGGGCAGGACGTAGCTCATGAGCATGGTCATGAGCAGGGAGGTCTCCTTCTCCATGGTGAAGCTGTAGGCGACATTGTGCTGCTTCAGAACGGGCAGCAGGTCGTCGTCCCGGTAGCCCTGGCCCTGGGGCGGGGCGGTGACGTAGCGGGTGGCCCCGCCTTTTTCCATCTGCTCTGCCAGGACCTCAGCCAGGTCCTGGTTACTGCCTTGGCCGTTGGTCTGGACCCCGGCGGGCAGGTCCTTGGTCAAATAAAAGGTGATCTCTTTGTTGGCAAGCTCGGCGGTAGCGACCTCGTTGTTCTCGATCATCTGGATGAACTCCGAGTAGGTCACTTCCTTGGTTCCGGCGTTGGCGATCTCTCCGGCGATGAAGTTGAAGAGGATGACCAGCACCAAAGCCCAGACCAGGGCACCGACGAAAAAGCTGCGCTTTTTCGGTCCCTGGCCGCCCTTGTTGCCTTTGTTGTCTTGATTGGGATTCAACAGTCTTGTCCCTCCGTTCCGGGGACAGTTCCCCGATTCTTGTAGCGTTATGGTACCATATTTCCCCATCCATTGCAAGAAACGGGGTGTGTCGCAGGTGTTAAGAAATTGTGAATGGGCGAAATGATTTCCTGGGAAAAAGGGGCTTTCTCTTCCCCGCCCAGTATGTTATAATTATTGAATATGAACTTGATACTAACCTGCGCAGAAGCGCCGGGTTTTTGTCCTGCAATTTCTTCCTGCGGCCTGCGTGCCGAGATCGGAGTTTACATTGAAACAGAATCTGAATCCCAAAGAAAAGCGTCCCCGCCCCGCCCGTGCGCGGGACGAAGCCCCTGCCGACGGCATCATCGAGGGCCGCAACGCGGTTATTGAGGCCCTGCGCGCCGGAACCAACATCGACAAGATCTTCATCATGAAGGGTGAGGTGGACACCGCCCTGGGTCACATCGCCTCCACCGCCCGCAGCCGGGGCATCGTCGTCGCCGATGCCGACAAGCGCAAGCTCGACGGCATGAGCCGTACCCATGCCCATCAGGGCGTTATCGCCGTGGCCGCTGTGCGGGAGTACGTCTCCATTGAGGATATTTTGCAGATTGCCAGGGACAAGGGCGAGCCGCCCCTGCTGGTCATCTGCGACGAGCTTTCCGACCCCCATAATCTGGGGGCCGTCATCCGGACGGCGGAGTGCGCCGGAGCGCACGGGGTCGTCATCCCCAAGCGCCGGAGCGCGGGCCTGACCGCCGTGGTCGCGAAGACCTCCGCCGGAGCTGTGTCCCACATCCCCGTGGCGCGGGTGGCCAACCTGCCCTCTCTGCTCAAGGAGCTGAAAAAAGCGGGGCTGTGGATTTTCGGCTCCGCCGCCGACGGCACCACGCCCCTGTATGACGCTGATCTGAAAGGCCCTGCCGCCATCGTCATCGGCTCCGAGGGGGAGGGCATGAGCCGCCTGGTCACGGAGAACTGCGACTTCCTGGTGAGCATCCCCATGAAGGGCAAGCTCAACTCCCTGAACGCCAGCGCCGCCGCCGCCATCCTGCTGTATGAGGCCGTGCGGCAGCGGCTGTGATCTTAGACCTGTGAGGGATCGCTATGTCTGACGACAATAAATTCAGTATCGGGGATATCCTGTGGGAATACGCCGACTACACCCCGCCGAAGACCAAGGCCAAGCGTCCGGCGGCGGCGCCCCTGGCCCCCAAGGGCGCGACCGGCCAGCCGGGAATGACCTCCCCCCAGCCCGTCACCCCCCCAGCCAACGCCCAGCCGTCCCAGCCCCCGGCCCAACCCAAGCCGCCCAACCCCACCCAACAACAGCCGGCCTCCGGCCCGACGAAACCACCCCAACCCAAAGGCAACTCTGTAGGGGCCGCTGCCCCGCAACCACCGCAGCCTCCCCAGCCGGAGCCTTCTCAAAACCAACCAACGCCCAACAAAGAGCCGCTTCCAGCCAACCAAGCCCCGGCTGAACAAAAAGAAGCGGGCGCGGACCCCCAAAAACAGCCGACCACTCCCCCCGCGGAACCCTCGGCGCCCAACACGCCCCCCGCAACAGAGCAGCCCGCCGCCCCGGAACAGCCCCCGCAACCCAAGACGGACGGCCAACCTGCCCAAGCCCCTCAGCAGCCGGGGCCACAACAACCCCAAGCCGAAGGCGAGTCCGTAGGGGCCGCTGCCCCCAGCGGCCCGCAGCCTGCCGACCAGCAGCCACCCCAAGCACAATCGCAACCTGCACAATCCCCACCTGAGCAAGGCCAGCCTGCCCAAGAAAAGCAAGCTCAGCCCGCTCAAGGGCAGCAGCCCCAAGGCCAACAGCCCCCAGCACAACCTATCACGCCCCAAGACAACGGCCCCGACCTCATCGGCTTCACCCCCGACCCCAACGCGAAGAAGCCAGGCGCGGCTCAGGCCACCGGCCAGACGGCCCGGCAGCCCCTCAAGGGCTTCGGCCCCAAGGCCGGAACCGCAGGCCAGACCACGAAGGTATTTGAGGGCTTCCACCCCTTCCGGGACCGAAAGGCCAGGGCGCAGGCCGCGCCTCCCCCGGATGCGGCCCCGGCGCAGCTGTCCCTGGAATACGGTGTAGGACTCAAGGCCCTGAAACACAAGACCCTCGGGACGCTGGCCCTGACCATCGTCCTGGTCCTGCTGGCCTTTATGGACACGGGCATTCTGTCTTTCCTGACGGATCTCATCCCCGAGAATATCCTGCGCTACGCCAGCTTGGGCGGCTTCGTCGTCTGCTGTGCGCTGGCCTGGGATGTCTTACAGGATGGCCTGGTCCAGCTGACCAATTTCACGCCGGGCAGCAGTACGCTGGCCCTGTTTGCGTCGGTCTTCACCCTGGCCGACGGTGTGACCATGGTGCTGACCCCCCTGCGGGAGAGCGCCGTGTCCTTCTTCGCCCCCTGCGCCCTGGTGCTGCTGTTCCAGCTCATCGGGCGGTACTGCGAGCGGTCGTCGAAGTTCCAGTCCTGCCGGATGGCGGCGTCCGTCGCCCAGCCCTATGTTGTGACCCAGGACGCCAACGTGTTGGCCGGGAAGCCCGGCTTCCGCAAATGGGTCGGCGCCCCTAAGGGCTTCGGCAGTCAGATTCGCACCACCAGCCGGGCCGATGCCAAGTTCCAAAAGCTCACGCCGGTGCTGATGACGGCCTGTGTGTGCCTGTCCCTGCTGACGACCGTGGCGCACCATCAGCCCAAGCTGGTGCTCTGGTCCCTGTCGGCCCTGTTCACGGCCTCGGCAACCCTGGGGGCGCCCCTGGCGCTGAACCTGCCCTTGCAGCTCTTCAGCGGAAAACTGACGGAGCAGGGCGTGGCCTTGGCCGGGCAGCCGGGTCTGGACGCCACCAAGGGCGCCCGCGCCGCCGTGCTGCTGGACGGCGACCTCTATCCCCCCGGGACGGTGTCGCTGCTCAAGTCGGAGCCGCTGTCCGAGCTGCCCATGGACCGGGTGCTCGGCTACACCGCCGCGCTCATCCGGGCTTCCGGCTCGGGCCTGTCCGGTCTGTTTGGCTGGGCCTTGCGGACCGCAGGCGGCAAATATGTCACCGTGGAAAAGCTGGTGCTGCAGGACGGCGGTCTCATCGGGCAGGCCCAGGGGCAGCAGGTCTTGGTCGGCAACAGCGACTTCATGAGCAAGCAGGGCATCGCCCTGCCCACGGGCATCAAGTATACCAACCGCGTCTTCTGCGCGCTGGACCGGGAGCTGATCGGCATGTTCGAGCTGAAATACGCCCTGCACGCCACCATCGTCCCCTCCCTGAAAAGCCTGCTGGCCCATCACATCGCCCCCCTGCTGGCAACCCGAGACTTCAACATCAACCCCAACCGGATGCGCCTGTCCGACCGGCTGCCGAAGGAGCAGCTGACCTACCCCGATGTCCAGCGACGGGTAGAGCTGTCCAGCCCCAACCAGCCCCACGGCCAGACCATCGTCGCCCTGCTGTGTCGGGAGGGTATGGCCCCCTTCTCCCTGGCGCTCATTGCGTCGAAACGCATCCGCCGCGCGGCGGGGTTCAGCAGCTTCTTCGTGCGGCTGAGCGCCTGCGTAGGCGTCATCTTAACGGCGACGCTCTCCAGCGCCGGGGCCTTGGGTGCAATGTCCGCCTGGCACATGACCCTGTTTTTGCTGCTGTGGTTCGTGCCGGTGCTGTTCCTGTCCCTCTGGACCAGACAGTACTAATGTAGAACACCCGTTTGACTTCTCCCGCCGGATATGGTAGAATGCCTCCATTAAAAACCTCACGACCTGCGGGAGGGCGACGCCTATGACCAACCTCACCCCCAAACAGCAACAGATCTATGATTTCATCCGGGAGTCCACCCAGGCCAACGGCTATCCCCCTACGTTGCGGGAGATCGGTCGGCAGGTGGGGGTGCGCTCACCGTCCACGGTGAAGTATCATTTAGACAACCTCCGCGCCCTGGGCCTGCTCCACTGGGACGGCGGCAAGACCCGTTCCATCACCCTGCCCAAGGACGAGACGATGCCCGGGCCGGATCAAGTCCCTGTGCTGGGCAACGTGGCCGCCGGGCCGCCCATCCTGGCGGAGGAGTGCATCGAGGAATACATCTCCTACCCCACCGGCACCCACCCGGAGGACTACTTCGCCCTGCGGGTGCGGGGGGAGTCCATGCTGGGCGCGGGCATTTACCCGGACGATCTGGTGGTGGTCCACCGGCAGATCGAGGCCGTGAACGGAGAGATCGTGGTGGCCCTTTTTGAGGAAGAGGCCACCGTCAAAACCCTCTCCCGGAAAAACGGCGAAGTCTGGCTCCTGCCCGCCAACCCGGACTATGAACCCATTGACGGGACCTACGCCCAGATCATCGGCAAGGTCGTGGCGCTGGTGCGGCGTTATTAATTTGGGACAAAATAAAACACGAGCGGTTTCCCTTGCGTTCTTGGGAAACCGCTCGTATTTTATTTGCTTGCGTTCAAAATATCCGGAATCTCATGCAGGTTTCGGATGGTATACCGGATGGGCAATTCCTCCGGCATCGGCAGCCCCTTGGGGTTGTACCAGCAGCAGGGGATGCCCGCCCCGCAGCCCCCGGCCATGTCGCTGGTGAGGGAGTCGCCTATGAGCAAAAGCGCTTCTTTCTCCACCGGCCCGATGGCAGAAAGCACGGCGTCGAAAAACGCCTGACTGGGTTTTTCCGCCCCCACGACCTCGGAGATGAACACGCCGTCAAACAGCTCACCCAGGCCGGAGCGCTTGAGCTTCCGGGTCTGGGCCTGCAAGCTGCCGTTGGTGACGAGGTATTGCTTCATCTGCCCATGCAGTTCTTTGACCAATTCATACCCGTTGTCCAGAAAGACGATGGTGTCGCCCAAATGGTGCTGATAGGCGGCGTTGAAGGCATCATACTCCGTGCAGGCAATGCCCTCGGCGGCGAAAAACTCCCGGAACCGCCCAGGGAGTAGCTCTGCTTTCGTGACCTCTCCCTTTTCCAACCGCCGCCACCAGCGGGCGTTGAGAGCGGAGTACCGAGCCAACAGGTCAGGAGGACAGGGGCCGAGGGAGAAGTCGGCAAAGGTGGTGATGAGCGCTTGGCGCTCGGCGGAGGGGAAGTCTAATAAAGTATTGTCTAAATCCCAAAGCAGAGTGGTGATCATGGGGTGGCCTCCTTGAAGAACTCTGCCGGGCACTCCTCCACGGTCACGCCGGTGTAGTAGTGTTGGAGAATTTCGGGATAGGTCTTGCCTTCTTCGGCCATGGCGTCGGCACCGTACTGGCTCATGCCCACGCCGTGGCCGAAGCCGGTGACGGCGAAGGTGAAGGTGTCGTCAGCGTAGGTCAGGGTGAAGGTGGCCGAGCGCAGGCCGAAGATGGTCCGGGCCTGGGCACCGGTGACGGTGACGCCGCCGATGGTGATGGTATGGACGCTGCCGCCGGTGGTGCGCTGGGTGTCCGTGACCCAGGCGGCGGGGTCGTCGCCGAAGACGGCGTCGGGCTGGGCGGCGGAGAACTTGTCCCGGAATTCCTGGCTGGAGAAGGTCACTTGGCTCTCATAGTCGGGCACGCCGTCCCCCTCCGGAGAGGTGACGCTTTGCAGATAGGGCACGCTGTTGCCCCAGACCTCCACAGCGTCCTGGGTGGCGCTGGCGGAGGAGGAGTGGAACACGGCGTCGATGAGCTGGCCGTCGTAGAGAATGACCTGATTGGCGGTGTCCGCGACAGCGGCGGTAATTTTATTGGTGTACTCGATGGCCTTGTCCCCCCAGTTGCTCTGGGCCTGGTCCTTGGCGATCCAGGCTTGGCAGCAGCGGTAGTCGGTGCAGAGGTCGGCGTCGGGGTGGTTGTTGGTCTTGCCCCGGTGGAGGGCGTACGTACGGGCGGCCACGGCCTGGGCTTTCAGGGCCTCCTCGTGGAAGGAGGCGGGCATCTCCGCCGCCACCACGCCCCAGAGGTATTGGTTCAGGTCCATCTGGGTGATCTGGCCGTCGCTGCCCTGGATTTTTAAGGTGTGGCCGCTGTCGGGCAGGGCAGCTTCCTGCTGCGTTTCCACTTGCGGGTCTTGCGTCTCCTGCTTCTGGCCCTGGTGGATGAGCGCCGCCAGGACGAACACGGCGGCTGCGGCTAAGATGGCCACGCCGATGATTTTTTTCATGGTTTGACTTCCTCCTTCTGTGCGGGGGGCAGGCTGCAATAGACCTCCCCCGCCTGCGGGGTCTGGCCCCGCTGGGCGAACAGTTCTTCGACCGTGACGAGCTGATAGCCCTGGGCCAGCAGTTGGTCCACCGCAGCCAGAGCCGCCGTCACGGAGGTCTCAAAAATATCGTGCATGAGAATGATGTCCCCGTCCTTCACCTGACGCAGGATATCCGCCGTGATGCGGGACGGGGTGGGGTCTTTCCAGTCCTCGGTGTCCAGGGACCAGCAGATGATAGGGGCCTTGGCCCACTGCCGCAGGGTGTCGTCCACAAAGCCGTAGGGCGGGCGGAGCATCAGGTCCACCGGCCCGATGATTTCGCGGATAACGGCGCGGGTCTGGTCCAATTGGGTGCTGATCTGGTCGGGTGTCATGCCTTTCAGAGAGACGTGATGCCAGGTGTGCAGGCCGATCTGGTGCCCCTCGTCGGCCATGCGGCGGACGGTTTCGGCCCGGTCCGCCACCTGCTCCCCCACGAGAAAAAACGTGGCCTTCACACCCCGCTGAGCCAGCCCGGCCAAGAGGGCGTTGGTGGTGCCCGGCCAGGGTCCGTCGTCAAAGGTCAAGGCAACACAGCCCCCGTGGGCCATGCCGCCGGTGGACTGGCCGGTCTGGATGGGGGAGGCTCCCAGGGTCCAGGCCGTGGTGACGAGCAGAGCCACGGCCCAGAGCGTCCAAAATCTGCGCCGCTTCCTCGTTCCCATGGCCGCGCCCCCCTTCTTAAGATACCGTACAATCTATGCACGGCAACGGGGGCATTAGACCCAGAAGGAAATGACACCGCAGGAGACGGCGGTCACGATGCCTCCGGCGATGAGCACGCCGATGAGCAACGCGGGCAGGGCTTTCCGAATGGGGATGCGGAAGATCGTCGCCACCAGCGCTCCCGTCCAGGCTCCTGTGCCGGGGAGGGGGATGGCGACCAGGATGATGAGGCCCAGCACCCGATATTTCTTCACCATGCGCCCCTTGAGATGGGCGCGGGATTCCAACCGGTCGATCTTCTCCCCCCACCAGGGCCGCTGGCGGAGCAGGCGGAAGACCTTCCGCACGAAAAACAACAGAACGGGCATGGGCAGCATATTGCCCACCACAGCCAGCAGAAAGACCAGATCCGCCGGCAAACCAAAGGCCAGCCCGAAGGGGATAGCCCCCCGCAGCTCGATCACGGGGACTGCCGCCATGCCCAGGGTGGCGGCGCAGTGGAGTAGGTTTTCTTCCAAGATGAACTCCCTTATTCGTAATGTGTCCAAAGACGCAGTACTTTCACGGTTTGTGCTTCTTGATCTACAGCATAGACCAAGCGATGTTGAAGATTGATCC
>CAVCXN010000071.1:0-7003 GCA_963606215.1 uncultured Mycoplasmatota bacterium
CCCCATGTATGACTTTGCCCACCCCATCCAGGACGCCTTGGAGGGCATCACCCACTCCCTGTGTTCCCTGGAATATGAGAACCACCGGCCCCTGTACGACTGGGTGGTGGACCACTGCAACGTGCCCAGCAAGCCCCGTCAGATCGAGTTTGCCCGCCTGGGCATCAACTATACCGTCATGTCCAAGCGGAAGCTCCGCGCCCTGGTCGAGGAAGGCCGGGTAGACGGCTGGGACGACCCCCGGATGCCCACCCTCTGCGGCCTGCGCCGCCGGGGTTATACCCCCAAATCCATCCGGAATTTCTGCGAGCGCATCGGCGTTTCCAAGGTCGATTCCACGGTGGATTGGGCGTTCCTGGAGTCCTGCCTGCGGGAGGATCTGAACGAGACGGCGCAGCGGGTCATGGCTGTGCTGCGCCCCGTGAAGCTGACCATCACCAACTACCCCGAGGACCAGCACGAGACGGTCTCCGTGGAGAACAACCCCGTCGATCCCACGGCAGGGGAGCGGAGCGTGCCGTTCTCCCGTCACCTCTATATCGAGTCCGACGACTTTATGGAGACACCCATCCCCAAGTATAAGCGCCTGACCCCCGGCGGGCAGGAATGCCGCTTGAAGGGCGCGTATCTCATCCGCTGCACCGGCTGCGTGAAGGACGAGGCTGGCAATGTCGTCGAGGTCCTGTGCGAGTATGACCCCGAGTCCAAGGGCGGCAACCCCGCCGACGGCCGGAAGGTCAAGGGCGCGACCATCCACTGGGTCGAGGCCGACACCGCCGCCGACGCAGAGGTGCGTCTGTACGACTACCTCTTCTCCGATCCTGCCCCCGACGGCCCCGACAAGAACTTCCTGGACTATCTCAACCCCGAGAGCTTGCAGGTCCTCACCGGCTGTAAGGTCGAGCAGGGCCTGGCCCAGGCCGCCATGCCCGAGGCCGGGAAGACGGCCACCGCCTACCAGTTCATGCGTCAGGGCTACTTCTGCCTGGACAACCGGGACGCAAAGCCGGGCCATCTGGTCTTCAACCGCAGCGTTTCTTTGAAGGATAGTTTTAAGAAAAAGTAAGAGATAGCCCCGACAAACTGGAAAATTTGGGGAAGCTGGAAGCAGAAATCCCGGCGCTCGCCTTGCGAAACCCCAGGTTTTCTGGTACAATAGCAAGGATCATGCGAGGTATTCCCACGAATGGAATACCGGTCCTGGAATTGGGAGTGGATACATTGATATGAAGAAAAACGAGATCAAACCGGTCAGAGCCAAGGCCACCGAGGGGATGACAAAGGAGCAGATCGAAGACCGCGCCTTTGCCCAGATGCTGCTCTGGGTCGTCACTGCCGTGGTGGTGGAAGTGGTCATGCTGCTGCTCAACCGCTTTTATGTCCATGCCCGGGTCAGTGAGCTGGGTTTCAAGGCACCCATGTACAAGGTGCTCACGGCCTTCCCCATCGTGGGGACGATCCTCTTTGTGGTCTTTCTGGTCGCGGCTGTGAAGGTCCATCAAAGCGACAGCATCCATGACGGGACGTTACAGGCGGCGGTCGCCTGCGGCTTCCTCTGCATGGGCTTCGGCGGCCTGCTGCTGCGGAACATGGAGACGGCCATTGCCCCCATGGTCCTGGTGGTCGTGCCCGCCCTGGGCGTGCTGATGATGGTCTATTACCTGTACCAGCGCGAGTTTTTTGCCAGCGTCCTGGTGGGCGCGCTGGGGCTACTTGGCCTCTGGATGTTCCGGGCCTTCGGCACGGGGAAAATGTATTACGCCTGCCTGGTCCTGGCCCTGGTCGTCGCCGTGATCGGCGTGGTCCTGGGCGTGAAGGCCAAGGCAAACGACGGCGTCATCACCTTGGGCGGCCGGGAGTTCCAGCTGCTTCAGCCGGAGGCCGTCTACCTGGCTTTTTACCTGACGGCGGTTATCACGGTGGTGCTCCTGCTGGCACCTCTGGCCCTGGGCGCAGCAATGGCCTATTACGGCATCTGGGCTATGGCCGCCTGGCTGTTCATTCTGGCCGTTTACTTTACTTCGAAGCTGATGTAGTTTGATAGAGTAAAATCCCGTTGGCATGGATTTGCCAACGGGATTTTTTTGAAGTTCAAGTTGGAACGTTACAGCTCCCACCCGACGATCAGACAGCCGTCCTCTACGTCGATTTGAACGGGCTGGCCCTGGAAATGATTGCTCACTCCCAGCGGGAAAAACGGCGAGAGGGAACCGTGGTCCAGGGGATACTGCCCGCCCTGGATGGACACGCCCTTGGCCTCCGCCCCCAGGCAGAAGAGGGAGAAAATGCCCTCTTCTCGTGCGGGCAGGGTGAGACTGCCGTTGCACAGAGCGGTGAAGACCATGTGTTCCTCATACAGATACCCCCGCGCCCCATGCTGGGCCAGAAAGCCCAGGGTTTGCAGGTTGGCCAGGGTGTGGTCCATCCGCCCCCCGGTGCCGCCGTAGAGATGGAACATTTTGTATCCCTGTTCCAGGCCGTAGCGGATGGCGAGCATCGTGTCGGTGTCGTCCTTCTCCACGGGGAAGGTGTGGATGGGCAGGTCGTCAGGCCGTTCCGATTCCAGGGAATCAAAATCCCCGAGCAGCAGGTCCGGGGTGATGCCGGCGGTCTGGCAGTGTCGGTAGCCCCCGTCGGCGGCGAAGACCACGTCCTCCGGGCCGGGGGGCACGGGCAGGCCGTAAAAGGGTCCTGCCCCGATGATAAAACAGGCGGATGCCATGAGGCGCACCGCTCCTTTCTGTTCTGGCGATGGGTCTATGATAGCACGTTCCCATCCCCTTGACCAGGGGGGATTTTTCTGCTACACTGTTCCGGCAGAAATCGACAGAGAGATTGATAAAAAATTCGAGGAGGAACGACAATGATCCAAGGGGCAATTTTTGACGCCGACGGCACACTGCTGGATTCCATGGGTATGTGGGATACGGTGGGGGAGCGCTACCTCATCTCCCAAGGGGTCCAGCCCCCACCGGGCCTGCGGGAGGAGCTGTTTCCCTTGAGCCTGGCCCAGTGCGCCGTGTATTTGAAGGACCGCTTTGCGCTGCCGCTGACCCCGCTGGAGATCGAGGCGGGAATCAACGGGGTCATCCGTTCCTTTTACGCCGGGGAAGTGGCGGCGAAGGCGGGAGTCCTGGACTTTCTGCGGGGGCTGAAAGACAAGGGCGTGCCCCTCTACCTGGCTACTGCCACGGACCGGGAAGTCATCACCAAGGGCTTGGAGCGCACGGGAATTTTGCCTCTGCTGGACGGCCTCGTGACCTGCGGTGATTTAGGCGTCGATAAGCGCACACCAGACATCTTCGACTACGCCCGGGACAAGATGGGTACGGCCACGGAAGCCACCTGGATATTTGAAGATGCCGTCCACGCTGCCGCCACTGCCGCCGCCGCCGGATACCCCGTGGCTGGGGTGGCCGACCCCTACAGTGACCAGGCAGAACTGAAAAAGCTCTCCCGCATCTACCTGCCGGACATGACGGATTTTCCCGGCTTTTATCAGCAAGTCATGCGCTAAAGAGAACTCCCCCACAGCCTGAGATGACACAAGCTGTGGGGGAGCTTTTGTTGCGGTTTGTTTGCAATCGATGGAGTCAGGATTGGTTGGTCTGGCCGTTGGAGACATACTCCACCAGCACCTTCCGGTTCACCTCGTCCATGCGGCGGAGCTTTTCGACGCTGTCAGCGAGGAAGCGGGGGTCCTTGCCCCGGGAAACGGCTTGGTCGATGAGGCCCTCCAGACGCGCCTGCGTCAGCTGGTCCAGGCCCTCGTAGAGGTCCTGGCCGATGTAGGAGAGGAAGGAGCTGACCTTCTGGTCGTACACGATGCCCACCAGCGGCACGCCTTGGCTGGCGGCAAAGATGAGTCCGTGCAGCCGCATGGAGACGACGACCTGCATCCGGGAGAGGATGCCGATGGTCTGGGCGGCGGTGAAGGCTTCGGTGAGGACATGGTGGGGGGCGGTCATCTTCTGCGTGATGCGCTGGGCGGCGGCGATGTCCAGGCGCGGCTCGATGGGGAAGAAGACAGGGGTCAGGCCGTATTTTTCATAGGCGTAGTCTGCGGCGGCGGCCAGGTCTTTCGCCCGGGAGTCAAAGCCCGGCCAGGGGCGCAGGATGAAGCCAATGTATTTCCCGTCGGCGGGAATGCCCCGGCTGTTCAGGATGCCGTCGATGACCTCTGGTGACGCGGCGGGGAGACTCACGGTGGTGTCAGCGGACAGGGCGATGGAGGGCTTGGTCACGCCCAGGACTTCCAGCTCTTTCAGGGAGTCAGGGTCCCGCAGGGTGATGGAATCGACGTATTTGTTCATCACGTTCGCCGCCCGGCGGCGGTTGCCGTCCTTCTGGATGGGTCCGATGCCGCAGCCGTACATGATGACGGGGCAGTGGTGCCTTTTGGCCGCCGCCAGGGTCCAGAGATAGAACCACAGGGAGCGGTTGGAGGTCACGTCCTGCATGAGGGACCCGCCGCCGTTGATGAAGAACTTGGCCTTGCGGAAGTAGCGGATGGCCTGGAACCCATTGAAGGTATAGAAAGCGTTGACCCGGTAGGTTCGCCGCGTCTCCATGGGGTTGCGGGAGAAGACTTGGAAAGACAGGTCCGGATCGATAGAACGCAGTTCGGTGAGGATGGCCAGTAAAATGGCGTCATCTCCTGCGTTACCGCGGCCATAGGCCCCGCAGATCACCACCCGGTCCCGGCCCTTTCGCTCATAGCGGAGAATAGCCTCGTAAATTTCCAGCTGGCGCTGGATGGTCGCCTCGATGGAGAACTCCCGGTCCGCCTTTTCATAGAGCCGCTGGCCCATGGCCTTGCGCAGGTCGGCGTCCTTGGCCAGCGTGACGAGATGCCCTGCCAACGCGTCCGCGTCTCCGGGGGGGAAGAGGAAGCCGTTGGAGCCGTGGTCGATGAGGTAGGACACACCGCCGACCTTGCTGCTCACGGTGGGCAGTCCGGCCCGCGCCCCCTCAGTCAGGGCGTAGGGGAACGTCTCAGAGATGGAGGTCAGGGTGTTGATATCCAAGGCGTTATAGAAGGAATCGGTGTCACGGACCCACCCGGCGAAGCAGACCTCTTTGGCAACGCCAAGGTCGGCGGCCAGTTGTTTCAGGTTGGCCATTTCCTGGCCATCGCCCGCGATGAGCAGGCGCAGCCTGGGGGCAGTCTGGTGGGCCTTGGCAAAGCCGCGGATGAGGGTTGCGATGTCTTTCACCGGGTCCAGCCGGGCGGCGATGCCGGCGATGACGCAGCTCTCGTCTGCATCCAGCCCGACGGAACGGAGGTATTCTTCCCGGCTCATGGCGGGGGTGCGGGGGGTGAAGTCCAGGCCATTGTAAATGGCAAAGAGCCTTTCCGGGTCGAACTTGCGCTCGATGAGCAGATCGACCATGGCATCGGACACGCCGATGCGATAGTCCAGCTTCCGCAGGGCCAGGGTGTTGATGGTGCCATAGGTCAGGCGGGAGAGGGGACGGCCCAAGTAGTCCAGCCGGTAGTCGCTATGGACAGTGGAGACGGTGGGCAGACCGGTCTTCCTGGACAGAAAGGCCGCCATCATATTGCCCCGGGAGCCGTGGCTGTGGATGATGTCAAAGCCCTCAGCCCGGACCATCTGGGTCAGTTTTTTCAGGTTGGTGAAAAAGTTCCGGCCGGGAAACACCTGCGTGTCGATGCCCAGCGCGCGGGCCTCCTCCACAAAGGGTCCTTCCGTAAAACAGACCATTTTCACCTGGATGCGGGGGGTCAGACCAGCCAGAAGGGAGTGGACGTGGGTCTTCGCCCCGCCAGTGTCGCCGCCGCTGATCAAATGGAGTACTTTCATGGGTTCTCCTCCGAAAAAAGACTTGAGAAATACGAGATTCTATGATATTATACAGTGGTTTGAAAGAATGGTCAAGCAACGGAGGTACACAATATGAGTGTCATTGATCACAAAGGAAAACTCTTCGGCAAGCTGAATATCATCGACTTGCTTGCCATTTTGCTCATCGTGGCGGTGCTGGCTCTGGTCGGCTACAAGCTCACGTCCAACAGCGACAGCGGCCTGGCCGGGTCCGGACAGAAAGTCGTTTATACCGTCGAGGTCAAGAACGTGGACCCGGCTGTATATGAGTCCCTGCAAAAGGAGACCCTGCCCAGCCAGCTCACCGCATCCAAAGAGATGCTGGACGCTTATGTGACCGACATCCAGGCCACCCCATCTGACCCGAACACCTACAAGATGAAGTGGGACGGCACCACCGGCGACCTGATCCTTGACCAGGCCCAGGACGGCGCGTATGACGTGGTTTTCACCATCGAGGGCACCGTGAAGGACAACGTGTCCAGCGAGCTGGGCACTCAGGAGATCCGTGTGGGCAAGACCCACATCGTCAAGACCACCACCTTCGAGCTGGAAGGCGGCCGCATCACCAGCTGTGAGCGCCTGTCCGATGAGGGCGCAGAAGGTTAAGCAAGACCCAACGCAGACCGTTCCCCACCGGGACGGTCTGTTCTTTTTTCTCAAAAAACCAAACGGGAGGAACCCCCTATGACGTTACAACAGCTGACTTATCTTGTGGCGGTGGCCGAGTGCGGGAACATGACGGAAGCTGCCGAGCAGCTCTACCTCTCCCAGCCCAGCCTCAGCGCTTCCATCAAAAAGCTGGAGGAAGAGATGGGTGTGACCGCCTTCGTCCGCTCCAACAAGGGCGTGGTCATCACGCGGGAGGGGGAGGAGCTGCTCTCTTACGCCCGGATGCTGCTGGAACAGGCGGACATCATGAAAAGTCATTTTGGCAGCGGGGAGGCCCGAGAGCCGAAATTTTCCGTCTCCTGCCAGCACTACTCCTTTGCTGTGAACGCCTTTGTCGAGACGATCCAGCACTACGATGCGGACCAATACAGCTTCATCCTCCGGGAGACCCAGACAGGGGAGATCATCGAGGATGTGTCTCAGGGGCGGAGTGAGCTGGGCATTCTCTATCTCAGCGAACACAACCAGGAGGTCCTCTCCAAGCT
>CAVCXN010000072.1:0-2497 GCA_963606215.1 uncultured Mycoplasmatota bacterium
GGTCAATGCCGCTAAGCTGGGCTGATTCAGCCAAGTGGATTTGACGTAAAAATTTATCAAAAAATCCCGGAAAGGTGCTTGACAGCGCCTTTCCGGGATGATAAAATATCACAGCGTTCCAAAGACAGCAGGTGCAAAAAGAAATCCTGCCGAGGATGCAGTTCATCAGATTTTTTGATCTATGATTGCCTCACGTTCTCGTGTCTGTCTTGCGGACCGGGAGCGTTTTTTTCTTTGGTTCACATTCTAGTTTTGGAGGTGAAACAATCGTATGCCTAACGCAAAGATTCTCAGCGAGAAGCAGGCCATCGTCGCCGATCTGACCGAGAAGTTCAAGAACGCTGCTGCCGGCGTCATCGTGGATTACCGCGGCATCACCGTGGCCGAGGACACCGAGTTGCGTGCCCAGATGCGTGCCAACGGCGTGGAGTACTTCGTCGTGAAGAACACCCTGGCCCGTTTCGCCGCAAAGAACGCCGGTCTGGACGACCTGTGCAGCGTGCTGGAGGGCACCACGTCCATCGCCGTCTGTGAGGGCGACCCCGTGGCTGCTGCTAAGGTCGTGGCCGAGTTCTCCAAGAAGCTGGCTGCGCAGGAGAAGTTCTTCATCAAGTCCGGTTTCGTGGACGGCAAGGTCATTTCTCCCGCAGAGGTGCAGGCCCTGGCCGAGCTGCCCAGCAGAGAGGTCCTGGTCGCCACCGTCCTGGGTACCCTTATTGCTCCCATCCGTGGCCTGGCTACCGTTCTGGATGCCAACATCTCCGGCCTGGCCCGCGTGATGCAGGCTATTGCCGATCAGAAGGGCGCGTAAGCTCTTCCCGTCTGATTCCGGTACGGCAACGTACCACTGACCCATCAAACATTCTTATCTACTATATTATTGGAGGTACACTACTATGGCAAGCGAGAAGATCACTGCTCTGATCGAAGAAGTTAAGGCCCTGACCGTCCTGGAGCTGTCCGAGCTGGTCCACGCCCTGGAAGACGAGTTCGGCGTTTCCGCCGCTGCTCCTGTTGCTGTTGCTGCCGCTGCTGCTCCCGCTGCTGAGGCTGCTGCTGAGAAGACCGAGTTCGACGTTGTGCTGGCAAGCTTCGGCGACGAGAAGATCAAGGTCATCAAGGCTGTCCGTGAGATCACCGGCCTGGGCCTGGCTGACGCTAAGGCTGTCGTCGAGGCTGCTCCTAAGGCCATCAAGGAAGGCGTTTCCAAGGACGAGGCTGAGGAGCTGAAGAAGAAGCTGGAAGAGGTCGGCGCAAAGGTCGAGCTGAAGTAATTTTACCCCAGCTGATTTTGTCTGAACAGGAAACCCCCGCTGCGTTTTGCAGCGGGGGTTTTTGTCGCACCAATCAGTCCGAAATTATACTTTGTCCGTTTTTCCAAGGGTTTTACCCCCTGTCTTGTCCGTTTTTCCAACACAAAAAGGGCCTATTTTGTCCGCTTTTCCAACTCGTTGACAGAATATTCCAAAAACTTCTTGGCGGCGGGGGAGAGAGAGTCCTGCGAGGGATAGGCCGCGCCGAGCAAAATGGATGCTGGGGGGTCGATGGGACGCTTCACCACGTCGCAGAGGCGTTTGCGGGTGATGAGTTCGTTCATGACGCTGACCCCAAGGCCCTGCTCCACCATGGCGAGGGCGGCGAAGTTTTCCAGGGTGGTGAACTTGATGTTGGGGACGATGCCGCAGGACTCAAAGAGGGCGACCACATCATCGTCCCGACCCAGGGCGGGCATGATGAAGGGATCCTCTGCGCAATTTTTAAGGGGATACGCAGGGGCGTCGGCCAGGGGATGGTCCTTGGGCAGGACGGCCAGCATGGGGTCTTCGCCCAGGGGGACCCATTGGTAGGGCATTGGCTCCATGTAGCTGAGGAAGGCCAGGTCCACTTGGCGGGTGTCCAGCCAATTCACGACCTCCTGGCGAATGCCCTCCCGCATGGTGATCTGGACCTGGGGATAGTCCCGCTGAAAGACCCGGATGACGGCGGGGAGCCAGTGGGTGGCGATGCTGGAATAGGCGGCGATGGCCACACTGCCGGTGAGCAGGCCGTTGACCTGGGCGGCCAACGAGAAGATACGGTCTTCCTGGGCCAGAAATTCCTGCACGGCGGGCAGGAGACGGCTGCCGTTCTCCGTCAGGACCACGCCCTTTTTGCCCCGGAGGAAGAGGGGAAAGCCGAAGTCCTTCTCCAAGGCGCTGACCAGCTGGCTTACGCCGGAGGGAGTGTAGTTTAATTGTGCGGCCGCGCGGGTAAAGCTGCCGGTCTGGGCGGCGGCGAGAAAGGCTTTGCAGCGGGCTGTCTCCATCGTAAGCCCTCCTATCTTTTAGTGTTACTCAAGGAAACTTGAAGTGTTTCGTGCTTTTCTTTATTATAACCCCCTGCTATACTGACAACAAGAGAAAAAGAAGGGGATGCTATTGCATGAAGCTTACGATTTCTGAAGAAATTAAGACCCTGTGGCCCCAGACGGCTCTGGGGGTTTTGCACTATACCGCCC
>CAVCXN010000073.1:0-2726 GCA_963606215.1 uncultured Mycoplasmatota bacterium
GTCATGGCAAGGATTTTCTTGAACATTGTGATGTTCCTCCTTCATAATAAATAATATAGTTTTTGATCGAGTTTTACGACTTCGTCACGTCGAGTCCGTTCCTGGCCAGGATGGGGACTGGACACTTAATCAGCCGGATTTTGGAGTGATCATCTCTTCCGTCCAGCAGCCTATGAGAACCCTATCGTCTGTTCCAGGACAGACGAACAAAAGGGTACCCTTTTGTTAAGTAGCGGCAGCTAACCAAGAGGCAAAAGAAAGAGGGGCATTTTGTTGCCTCTTGCTAACTTGGATTATAGCAGATGAAATCCCATTTGTCAGTTGCCATGGCAACTCTGGGACCAACTTTTTTATCTTTGTCGGAATCGCTCATATTATGTGGAGTTTTCAAGATGCATTTGTGCAAAGCGCTTAGACTTTGTCGGGGGTGAGGTCGTCTTGCTGCCAGACGGGGATTCCGTGGGAGCGCATGGCGGCTTTGAGGGCGGCGAAGCTCTCGTCGCTGATGGCGTGCTCTAACTGGCAGGCGTCCGCGTCCGCTTGGGCAGGGTTGACCCCCGCTTCCTGGAGCATGTGCGTGAAAACTTCGTGGCGCTCGTAGGTCCGTTCGGCCAGGCGGCGGCCCTGCTCGGTGAGGCGGAGGTAGCGGCCGCCGCCCTGCTCCAGGTAGCCTTGCTCCTGTAGCTTTTTCACGGCCATGGTCACGCTGGGCCGCGTGTAGCCCATGGCCTCGGCCACGTCTGTTTTCAGCACGCAGAGGCATTGCTTTTGCAGGATGAGGATGGTCTTTAAGTAATCTTCCGTCGATCGTGTCATCTGGGTTCCCTCCTTGGTTCGATAGATTCGATGTTAGTTCGCGTATGCGGGGTCGGTCAAACGGCGCTGTTCATCAGGGCGTGCAGATCGCTGGGCCGGAGCAGGACGCGGACGCGGCGGACTTTGTTTTCCGTCTCAATCAGGCCCTCGTCCCGCATCCGGGTCAGCTCCCGGCTGAGGGCGGAGCGGTTGACGTTGAGGTATTGGGCCAGGTCCCTCTGGCCGAAGGGGACCTCCTTCCAGCCCTCGTCATCGGCGGGGAGGACGTTGAGGTACATGAGGATGCGCCGGCGCAGGCGCGGCTCGGCGAGGATCTGGTTTTTCAGGTTCAGGATGGAGAGCTTGTTGGACATCTCCCGCACCAGGTTCGTCTTCATGAGGGTGAAGTCCCGGTCGCTCATATCGGCCATGAGGCCATCGACCTGGAGGTAGAGGATGCGGGTGGGCTTCAGGGCGTGGATCTCCACCCAGCTTTTCTGGTCCCCAAAGGCCACGGCCTCGCCGAAACATTCTCCGGCGTGGAACTGTTGGATGATCTGGGGGTCCTTGCCGCTGATGTCGGCGGCCTGGATGAGGCCCTGGAGGACGATGCCGATGCTGTTGTGCCCCTCCCCCTGGTTCCAGACGACCTCGTTGGGGGAATAGAGCTGCTCATGGCCGCCCAGCTTCTGGATGATCTCGGGGTAGCGCTCGGCCGGGATCTTTTTGAAGATGTTCATGTTGCGCATGACCTCTTCCCGGGTGAGGAGGATGTTGTCCTCGTCGTCCTCCGGGAATTCCGGGTGGTCCAGCCCCAACAGCTCTTCCAGGTGGATGACGGTGGCGCCGAGCATCTGGGCGTCCTCCGTGCCGTGGGTGGCCACCAGCAGGATGCGGTCGCCGCGCATTTGCAGGACGTAGTCCACCACATCGTTCTTCGTGGCCCGGTCCAGGCCGGTGAACGGCTCGTCTAAGATGATGAGCTTGGAGGGGTAATTCATGGCCCGCGCCAGGGCGACCCGGCGCTTCATCCCGCCGGAGAGCTGGGAGACGGGCTGGTGGAGACAGTCGGCGGGGAGAATGCGCTGGAGGTTTTTCTCGATCTCCTGCTTGAGCTGCTTGTCCCGGATGCCCTTGCGCATCACAGCCACGTTGTCCACGGCGTCCATCCATTCCAGCAGACGGTTTTCCTGGAACATCACGGCGATGTCATTTTTTCCCAGACCCTGGATGCTGCCCCCGTCGGGGTCCTCCAGGTCCATGAGGATGCGCAGCAGGGTCGTCTTCCCCATCCCGGAGGGACCCATGAGACAGTAGATGCTGTCGTCCTCCAGCACATAATCGACGCCGGTGAGCACCTGCTTGCTCCCAAAGGCTTTTTGAATGTTATGGATCGAAATCGGCATAATTAACCTCCTAATGCATCTTTCAGGCTTGTTTTCGCGGATTCTTCCGGGACGGGGTCGTACTTGCGCAGCAGCATCAGAAAGACCTTCTCAAACACCAGGCTCAGCACCACCACCACGATGGTCCAGGCGAAGAGATCCGCCGTTTGTAAATACGTCTTGGCCGCGTACATCTCCCGGCCAATGGAGGGCTTCGGCGTGCCAATGACCTCCGCCATGATGCCGGATTTCCAGCTCATCCCCAGCGCCACCCGGCAGGCGCTGACCAGAAACGGCATGAGAGCCGGGCGGTAGAAATAGTAGAACCGGTACCATTTGGAGCAGCCGTATTCCTTGGCGGCCTCCAGCAGGTCCTTGTCCACCGCGTTCAGCCCCGCCAGGGTGCTGGTGTAGATCAGCGGCAGGACGATCAGGAAGGACAGATAGATCGTCAGCGCCTGGTTTCCCACCCAGATCAGCAGCATGATCACAAACGAGATCATCGGCACGATCTTCAGCGCGATCATCAGGGGCGTGATAATATCC
>CAVCXN010000074.1:0-3010 GCA_963606215.1 uncultured Mycoplasmatota bacterium
TACCCCAATAATGCTGACAGCCAGAATGTTCAGTTCAGCGAAAAACACATTCATTTTCAAAGCCTCACTGTAACGTATCCGTTGGGGTCGGTTCCTTCTTTGTTCCAAAGATAGCACTTCCCAAGTGGTCTGTCAATCACTTTTTTTGCACTTTTCCTGATTTTCTTCAAATCTCTCCCTCAGCGGATTTTTCCGCCCAAGAAATTGTCAACATTGACCAAGCGCACTCACCAATTCGCCTCGATCTCCCGAATTTTATCGTAGAGCTTCTGGTTTACCGGGGCCTGCATCCCGTAGAAGTTTGCCAGGTCCAGGACTGTTCCGGCAAAGGCTTCCACCTCGCTGGGCCGGTGGGCCAGCGCGTCCTGCGCCATGGAGGGCATCGCGTCGGGGGACATCGTGTCCAGCAGGGCCAGGTAGTCATACAGATCCTTCTGCGTGACCAAAACGCCCTGGCAGGCCCCGACCTTTCTCGCCTCGTGCATGGCGGCGATCATCGTGTCTCTCGCTTCGCCGGGTTCCTGCACCTGGCCATACTTACAGCCGTAGGCCATGCAGACCTGGTTCACACCCACGTTCAGCATGAATTTGCCCCAGATGCGATGCAGGATATCGCCCGCTTCCCGCTCAGCGGGGACGCCGGCCCGCTGCAAAAATTCCAACACATCGTCCAGCTTCTCCCCCCGGTCGAAGTAATCCTCCTCCGGCAGGCCCAGGTAGAGCTTGCCCGCCTGGGTGTAGGTCAGGCGGTTGCCCTCCCGCACGGCGTCCATACCCTGAGCGACACAATATAAAATTTTGCCCGGCCCGAAGGTCTGACCGATGTGTTCCTCGCTGGTTACGCCGTTGAGCAGGGAGAGAATCACCGTATCCTCCCCCACCAGCGGGGCCGCCAGCTCCATGGCCTCGTCCAGGGCCGTCATCTTCACGGCGAAGAGCAGCAGCTCCGCCGCCTCGCCGGTGTTGTCCGTCACGGTAAAATCACACTTGCGTCCGTTGCACCAGGCGCCCTCCTGCTGCAATCGCGTCAGCCGGTCCCCTTCGGCAATAAAGCGCACATGGCCAGGCCCCAGCGTCCGCTCGATCAGGTCGCCGTATAAAATGCCCAAGGCCCCCATGCCCACGATAGTTACGTTTTCAATCATGGTCGTGTCCCTTCCTTCCGTGTTTCGTTCTCTGGATGGTATTGTACCACAAATTCCCCCAGGTTCAACTAGGAATATCCACAGCATTCTAGTGGGGTTTTCGTCACTTTCTGCCATATTCCCGGGGTTTTCAAGGCTTCCCTGTCGTGGTATACTGATTTTATCTTATCTTTTTCCCGGTTTTAAGAGAAATTTCAGAAAAAGTTTCTGCTTTCTTTGTTTTTCCGGACTACACTGTTTTGTTTGGAAGGAGTCTTTTCCATGGCACACCCTCTCCAGGCCCTCCGGGACGTGATGGCCGAGTATCATATCGACGCCTATTTGATCCCCACCGCTGACTTTCACGGCAGCGAATACGTGGGGGCGCATTTTACCTGCCGGGAATATCTCTCCGGCTTCACCGGCTCCGCCGGGACCCTGCTGGTCTTTGCAAACTGGGCCGGTCTTTGGACTGATGGCCGCTATTTTCTCCAGGCCGCCCAGCAGCTCGAGGGCACCGGCATTCGCCTCATGAAGCAGGGCGAGCCGGGCGTGCCCACCATCGAGGAATTTCTGCGCCAGAGCCTCCAGCCGGAGCAGACGCTCGGCTTCGATGGTCGCTGCGTAGACGCCCGCACCGGCCGCCGCTATCACCGCCTGACCCGTCAGCTGGGGGCCAAGCTCAACCATCAGCTGGACTTAGTGGATGAAATCTGGCCCCAGCGCCCGCCCCTCTCCGCCCAGCCCGTCTGGGAACTGGAAGAACAGTACGCCGGGACCTCCCGCCGGGAAAAGCTCGCGCAAATTCGCCGGGCCATGGTCAGCGAGGGAGCCGATACCTTCCTGCTCTCCACCCTGGAAGACATCGCCTGGCTCCTGAACCTGCGCGGGAACGACATTCCCTGTGACCCCGTCTTTCTGAGCTACCTCATCCTCACAAAAGAGACTTGTATTCTCTTCGCCAACACCGCCTGCTTCTCTCCGGAGCTTCTGGCGGAGCTGGAAGCGGACGGCGTGAGTCTGCGCCCCTACGACAATTTTTATAGCTATATCAACCGCTTCTCCCCCAGCCAGACCGTCCTGCTGGACACCCGGCGGGTCAATACAACCCTGCTCACCAGCATCCCCAGCCACGTCTCTGTGCTGGATCGCCCCAACCCCACCGAGCTGCGCAAGGCCGTGAAAAATCCCGTCGAAGTGGAAAACATGCGCCGCGCACACCTGGCCGACGGCATCGCCTTAACTCGTTTTATGTACTGGCTGAAGACCCAGCTCCCCCAGGGCACGACCGAGCTGCAAGCCGCCGAACATTTGGAAGCCCTGCGCCGGGCCGACCCGCTCTACCTCGAACCCAGCTTCGACCCCATCCTGGCCACCGGGGACCACAGCGCCATCATCCACTACTCCCCCACCCCGGAAAGTGACGCGCCCATTCAGCCCAACACCTTCCTCCTGGCTGACACCGGCGGACACTACTACACCGGCACGACCGACTGCACCCGCACCTATGCCATGGGTACCCTGACCGACTGGCAGAAGACCTGCTACACCGCCGTCCTCCGGGGCAATTTGAACCTGGCCGCCGCCGTCTTTCGCGCCGGCTGCACCGGCCTGAACCTGGACTACCTGGCCCGTCAGCCCCTCTGGGACCTGGGCCTGGATTTCAACCACGGCACCGGCCACGGTGTGGGCTATTTACTCAGCGTTCATGAGGGACCCCAGAGTATCCGCTGGCGCGCCCTGGGCAAAGAACCCGCCCTGACCCCCGGCATGATCACATCGGACGAACCCGGCGTCTACTTTGACGGGGACTTCGGCATCCGCCTGGAAAACCTGATCCTGTGCGTGGAAAAGAGTCAGACGAACTTCGGC
Organism: uncultured Mycoplasmatota bacterium; assembly: GCA_963606215.1. Taxonomy (GTDB): domain Bacteria; phylum Bacillota; class Clostridia; order Oscillospirales; family Oscillospiraceae; genus Evtepia. The sequence continues at coordinate 2,997 of CAVCXN010000074.1, forward strand.
ACGTTCCTGGGCTT
>CAVCXN010000074.1:3020-5906 GCA_963606215.1 uncultured Mycoplasmatota bacterium
CACCCCCTTTGACCTGGATGCCATCGACCCCGCCCAAATGACCGCCCAGGAAAAAGACCTGCTCAACGCCTACCACGCTCGGGTTCGGGCCGTTATCGCCCCCCATCTGCCCCAGGAGGAAGCCGCTTGGCTGGCCCGGGCCACCCGTCCCATCTAAGAAATGAAAAAACAATCAAAGGAGGCCCCCTCATGTCCACCCAAGACACCCGTCCCGCCCAGCGGCGGAAGCCCCGCCGCCGTCGCCGCAAGAAGTTTCCTCTGGTCCCCGTTCTGGTCGTCTCCATCGCGGCCATCGTCGTCATCTGTACGGTGATTTCCAACGTCGCCGGGGGACAGCTGGACAAGCTCAGCCGGGACAAGACCCCCAGTTGGGTGGACAAGCAGATCATCGAGATCAATGGCGCCGGACGCCGGGGCGAAAAGCTGGAGGCAGTCAACGACATCGTCATTCACTACGTCGGCAACCCCGGCACCACCGCCCAGCAGAACCACGACTTCTATGACCAACCGACCACCACGGTCAGTTCCCACTTCCTCGTGGGGCTGGACGGTGAGATCATCCAGTGCATCCCCCTGGACGAAAAGTCCTCCGCCAGCAACGACCGGAACATCGACACCATCTCCATCGAGGTCTGCCACCCGGACGAGACGGGCCAATTTAACCAGGCCAGCTACGACAGTCTCGTGAAGCTCACCGCCTGGCTCTGCGACTATGCCGGGATCGGCCGGGACCACGTCATCCGCCACTACGACATCACCGGCAAGCTCTGCCCCCTCTACTTTGTCGAGCATGAGGACGCCTGGAACCAGTTCCTCCAGGACGTAGCCGACTACAAATAAAACATAACTTATGAGACCGCTGCATATACATCCCCTAAGAACCCACTGCGAAAGGAAGGGATGGGTATGTCCATCGGAGAAAAGGCCCCTGCACCGCCCCCGGCCCATCGGATCGTGCTGGCCGACCGCCAGCGTCTCACCGTCTCCGGTGTAGAGGGCGTCGAGAGCTTTGACGAAGCCACCATCGTTCTGACCACGTCCGAGGGCAGCCTCATCGTCCGCGGTGAGGGGCTGCACATCGAAAAGCTGAGCTTGGACGGCGGCGACCTGCTGGTCGAAGGAACGGTCGAGTCCCTCACCTACGAAGAAGAGGAGCCGCGCCAGAGCTTATTCGGGCGGCTGTTTCGGGGATGACGATTTCCCTCTCCGGCCAACTGGTGTCGCTGGCGGCGGGCCTGCTGCTGGGGGTGGGCGTTGGGCTGCTGTATGACGTGCTGCGCCAGCTCCGGCTGGCCTGCCCCCGCCCGTGGATGGCGGAGGGGCTGGACCTGCTCTTCTGGCTGCTGGCCTGCCTGACTTTGTTTTTCTGCGGCATCGTCTTCGGCGGCGGGCAAGTCCGGCTGTATATGGTCTTCTGGCTGAGCCTGGGGGCAGCGGCCTATTTCGCGGCCCTGAGCCAGCGTATGCGCCGCGTGCTAGCAGCCCTTTCCCGCGGGATGAGCCGCGTCTGCCGCATCTTTTTGGCCCCATTTCGGGGATTATGTACTATTCTCCTGGCTCCGTGGATATATTTTTTCGGAGATGCCAAAGTTTTTTTGAAAAAGGTCTTTTCTTTTTCGGCGTTCCGGAGTAAAATGTACCATCTAATGAATCAAGGCGGCAAGGGCCCCGGCAGATCCCCTTGCCACGGAACCCAAGAAAGGGAGGCATCCTCTCATGTTCCGATCCAAACCGGTTGGTCTTCTGGTGAAGATCCTCTGCATCATCCTGGTGGTCTACATGGCCCTGACGTTCCTGCATGTGCGGCGGCAGATCAGCGACGCAAAAAACGCCATCGAGACCCTGACCCAGCAGGTCAGCGACCAGACCCAGACCAACACAGAGCTGTCCAACGCCATCGAAAACCGGGATGACCCCTCGTACATCGAGGACATCGCCCGGGAGAAGCTGGGCCTGGTCACATCCAACGACCGGGTGTTTTACATCACCGATTAAGGGCCACCCGCCCTTTTTTGGCTCGCTACCGAGCAATCATTACGAGGAGGATACACACCATTTATGGAAATCAGTGTAGGCGCAATTCTGGAAGGAACCATTAAAAGCATCACCAAGTTCGGCGCGTTCGTCACCCTGCCCGGGGGCCGCTCCGGTCTGGTCCACATCTCTGAGATCGCCCATTCCTATGTAGAGAACGTCAGCGACTTTCTGTCCGAGGGACAGACCGTGAAAGTCAAGGTCGTCAGCATCGATGAAGCTGGGCGCATCAATCTCTCCATCAAGAAAGCTACGCCCCCTCCTCCCCGTCCCCAGGGCTTCGGCCGGGACCGGCAGAACCGCTCCTCCGACGTCCGGGGCGGCAACCGCAGCGGCTCCACGCCCCAGGGCGGCCGCAGCTACAATAACAACGGCGGCGGGCAGACCTCCGGCAACCGTTCCGGCGGCGGCCGCAGCAACTACCGCCACGACGCCCGCTCCGCCGCGCCCCAGGCCGCAGGCCCTGCGGACTTCGAGGCCCGCCTGAAGCAGTTCATGCAGGCGTCCGACAGCCGCCTGTCTGACCTCAAGCTCAACGATCGCCGCTCTTCCCGTCGCGGCGGCCACCGCTGAGGCGCTTCAACCCCCAGGATTTCCCCCGCCCCCGGCTCCGGCCGGGGGTTTTCTTTTGCCCTCCCAAAGCAGACAGAAAAAATGCGCGCTTTCCCAAAGCAAGGAAAAGCGCGCCAGCAGGAGAATGGAATGAACGATAAACACGACGGGATACATCGACCGCCTGATGGTATGGTATTCCATTTTTTTCCAGATGTCAAGGGTGGAAACCAATCTTCTTTCGTCGAATCAACTGACTTTCGTCTTTTTCCCAAAAACAGCGTGACATTCTCCGAAAAG
>CAVCXN010000075.1:0-3277 GCA_963606215.1 uncultured Mycoplasmatota bacterium
ATTGATGGATAAGGGGTCCCAGGGGATCATCTTGACGCACAGCCCGCCGATGCTGAACAGCAGGGCGGCGCAGAAAACCAGCAGAAGCCCTTTTTTTGAGGACATGGGAAACGCGCTCCTCTCTCGCTTGGGGATACGGAAAAACTTACACCTGTTCCAGGGCCTGCTCCAGGTCGGCCAGGATATCTTTGACATCCTCAATGCCCACGGACAGACGAATGAGGTCGGGGGAGACGCCGGCGGCCACCAGCTCGGCATCGGACATCTGCCGGTGGGTGGAGGAGGCGGGGTGGAGTACGCAGGTCTTGGCATCGGCCACGTGGGTGGCGATGGAGGCCAGCTTCAGCCCGGCCATGAACGTCTCGGCGGCCTTGCGCCCGCCCTGGACGCCGAAGGTGACAACGCCGCAGGTGCCGTTGGGCATGTACTTCTGGGCCAGCTCGTAATACTTGTCCCCCTCCAGGCTGGGGCAGCTGATCCAGGCGATTTTGGGGTGGTTCTTCAGATACTTGGCGACCGTCAGGGCGTTGGCGCAGTGCTGGGGCATCCGCAGGTGCAGAGTCTCCAGGCCCACGTTCAGCAGGTAGGAGTTCATGGGGGCGGGGGTAGCGCCGAAGTCCCGCATGAGCTGGACCGTCGCCTTGGTGATGAAGGCTCCGCCCAGGCCGAAGCGCTCGGTGTAGGTCACGCCGTGGTAGCTCTCGTCGGGGGTGCAGAGGCCGGGGAATTTGTCGGGATACTTGGTCCAATCAAAGTTGCCGCTGTCCACGATGGCGCCGCCCACGCAGTTGGCGTGGCCGTCCATGTACTTGGTGGTGGAGTGGGTCACGATGTCTACGCCCCATTCGAACGGCTTGCAGCCGATGGGGGTGGCGAAGGTGTTGTCCACGATGAGGGGCACGCCGTGGCTGTGGGCGGCCTTGGCGAATTTCTCCAGGTCCAGGACGATGAGGGCGGGGTTGGCAATCGTCTCGCCGAAGACGGCCTTGGTGTTGGGCCGGAAGGCGGCGTTCAGCTCTTCCTCAGAGCAGTTGGGGTCCACGAAGGTGAACTCGATGCCCATCCGCTTCATGGTCACGGAGAAGAGGTTGAAGGTGCCGCCGTAGATGGTGGCGGAAGCCACAACGTGATCTCCGGCGGAGCAGATGTTGAAGATGGCGAAGAAGTTGGCGGCCTGGCCGGAAGAGGTCAGCATAGCCGCCGTGCCGCCCTCCAGGGCGCAGATCTTCGCGGCCACCCGGTCAGAGGTGGGGTTTTGCAGGCGGGTGTAGAAGTAACCGGCTGCTTCCAGGTCAAACAGCGCGCCCATGGCCTCGCTGGTGGCATAGCGGAAGGTGGTGCTCTGAATGATGGGGATGTTGCGGGGTTCGCCGTTTTCCGGCACATAGCCGGCGTGGAGACACTGGGTCCCGTTCTGATAGTCCTGCATAGTAGGGTCCTCCTTAAAGATATAGGGTATCTGGTCAAAAAATAAGAATTTAGTAAATTATTATACCCTGTTTCATTACCCTCGGTCAACCTACCAATTCACTTTGAATCCGGGGAGGAAGAAAAATGCGCCGCTTTTGGGAAATAAAGTGTTGCTGTGGAAAGTCCCGTTTCGAGGAAAAGATTCTGTTTTCACCGGAAAATACCTGCTTTTTCGGCAAACTTTTGCTTATTTCCTGCCATTTTGGGAAAAATGGACTGCCAGTTTGTAGAAATTTCCATCAAAAAATCAACACTATTTGAAAGTTTAGAAATCACTATTGCATTTTTCGGCATTTCGGCTTATGATAGGATGCGTAGTATTAAAATGGGATAAAATTTTGCGCTGCTATTTTTGACACTGGGTCAGAGATAGCCATTTTCATAGTATTCAGAGTGCTATGAGCGAACGAGAGAGCCAGTATATCGTGAAAGATGCAACAGAAAAGATAAGATGAAAGGAGATCATTCTCTTGAGCAGACTCCGTATCACCCCCTGGGAAAACGCCCAGCGCACGGTGGACGACCTGTACGCCGACATGGAGCGACGGATCTCCGCAGCCCCCTGCGGAAACTGTCCGGTCGAGCTGACCAGCGCGTTCCTTAAACTATGTCTTGCCCAGAGCTGCGGCAAGTGCGTCCCCTGCCGGATCGGTCTGGACCGTCTGGCTGACCTGCTGGACCGCCTGCTGGACGGCCAGGGCAGCCAGGAGGACCTGGACACCATTCTCCGCACGGCCCACACCATCGTGGACAGCGCCGACTGCGCCATCGGCTTCGAGGCTGCCCAGATGGTTCTGGACGGCTATGTAGCCTTCGAGGACGACTACCTGGCCCACGTGAACCAGGGCAGCTGCACCGCCAACTTCAAGAGCGTCCCCTGCGTGGAGCTGTGTCCCGCCCACGTCGATGCCCCCGGCTACATCTCCCTGGTGGGGGAGGGGCGCTACGCCGACGCCATTCGCCTGATCCGCAAGGACAACCCCTTCCCCTCCGTGTGCGCCCTGGTGTGTGAGCATCCCTGCGAGAGCCACTGCCGCCGGACCATCGTGGACTCCCCCCTGAACATCCGCGGCATCAAGCGCTTCGCTGTGGATAATGCCGGAGAGGTCCCCGTACCCCCCCGCGCCCCGGAGACGGGCAAGAAGATCGCCGTCATCGGCGGCGGCCCCTCCGGTCTGACCGCGGCCTACTTCCTCTCCCTCATGGGCCACCGGGTCAAGGTCTTCGAGCGCAAGCCCAAGCTGGGCGGTATGCTGCGCTACGGCATCCCGGCCTACCGTCTGCCTGCGGAGTATCTGGATCGAGATATCAATTCCATTCTGTCCACCGGCGTAGAGGTCCAGACGGATTGCAACATCGGCACGGACATCACCCTGGAGCAGCTGCGCCAGAGCTATGACAGCGTGTACATGGCCATTGGTGCCTCCAAGCACAAGGGCCTCGGCATCCCCGGAGAGGACGCCAAGGGCGTTCTGTCCGCCATCGAGCTGCTGGACACGACCATCCGCGTGGAAAAGCCGGACTTCACCGGCAAGGACGTGGTCATCATCGGCGGCGGCAACGTGGCCATGGACGCCACCCGTACTTCGATGCGTCTGGGCGCCAAATCCGTCCGCTGTGTTTACCGCCGCCGCATCAGTGACATGACGGCCCTCATGGAAGAGATCGAGGGTGCCATGGCCGAGGGCTGCGAAATTCTGCCCCTGAAGGCTCCGGTTCGCATTGAGACGAACGAAGACGGGACCGTTCGCGGCCTGGTGGTCCAGCCCCAGGTTATCGGCGAGGTCAAGGGCGGTCGTCCCGCCCC
>CAVCXN010000076.1:0-3516 GCA_963606215.1 uncultured Mycoplasmatota bacterium
GTCTGGTGGGAACCGCTACAGCTACGGTGGACAGTCGGGCGGCACCCAGAACCCGTCCTTTTTCCAGGTGCGCCAGCTCATCACTCAGAACAATCTGGCCGAGGCTGAGCGCATCCTGCGTGCCACCCCCGCCAACAGCGCCGAGTGGTACTTCCTCATGGGGAGCATCGCCTACAAGCGGGGCTGGATGGATGATGCCCGCCAGAATTTCTGGACGGCCAGCAGCATGGACCCCAACAATATGGAATACCGTCAGGCGGTCAATCAGATGAATCTACAGGCCCAGCGGGGCGGTTACCAGGGTGGAGACGACCTGGCCAACCTCTGCACGACCCTGTGCTGCCTGAACTGCCTGTGCAACTCCTGCAACTGAGACAGAAACATCAATATTGCGGGAGTGGACGATAGAGAAAGAGAATTCAGAATGAGGTGTTTTTCGTGATACGAAGTATGACAGGCTACGGCCGGGGCGAGCAGGTGCTCCACAACCGGATGATCACCGTAGAGCTGCGGGCGGTCAACAACCGCTATCTGGACTGTTCCGTGAAGCTGCCCCGGCTGTATGTGTTTGCCGAGGAAGCCATCAAGTCCCAGGTCCAGAAAAACGTGGGCCGGGGCAAGGTCGATGTGTTTTTGTCTATCGACTCTGCGGCTGCGGACAAAGTCTCCGTGACCCTGAATAAGCCCGTGGCTGACGGCTATTACGCGGCCCTGACCCAGATGCGGGACGCCTACGCCCTGCGGGATGATATTTCCGTCTCCCTGCTCTCCCGGTTCCCCGACGTGTTTCTGGTGGAAAAGGAACAGGGGGACGCGGAGGAGATCGTGGCCGACATCGGCCAGGTCCTGGCCCAGGCTTTAGAGGAGTTCAACGCCATGCGCACCCGTGAGGGCGAAAAGCTGGCGCAGGACATCCGGGGCAAGGCGGAGAAGATTGCCCAGCTGGTGGCCCAGGTCGAGGCCCGCTCCCCGGAGAGCGTGAACGAGTACCGCGAAAAACTCCGCCAGCGGATGCAGGAGGTCCTGGAAAACACCCAGCTGGATGAGACACGCATCCTGACCGAGGCGGCCATCTTTGCCGATAAAGTCGCCGTGGACGAGGAGACGGTGCGCCTGCGCAGCCACCTGGACCAGCTGCACGAAATGCTGGACAAGGGCGGCGCTGTGGGCCGGAAGCTGGACTTCCTCATCCAGGAGTTCAACCGGGAGGCCAATACCATCGGCTCCAAGTGCAGCGACGTGGCCCTGTCCCGGGTCGTGGTGGACCTGAAAGGCGAGATCGAAAAGATCCGTGAGCAGGTCCAGAACATCGAGTGACCGGGAGAGGAGGCGCCCCATTGAGACTCATCAACATCGGTTTCGGCAACATGGTTTCTGCCAGCCGTCTCATTGCCATCGTCAGCCCCGAGTCGGCCCCCATCAAGCGCATGGTCCAGGAGGCCAGGGACCGGGGCGTGCTGGTGGACGCCACCTATGGCCGCCGCACCCGCGCGGTGCTCATCACAGACAGCGACCACATCATTCTTTCCGCCCTCCAGCCGGAGACGGTAGCCAGCCGACTCAACGGACGGGAAGAGATCCCAGGGGAGGAAGAAGAATGAAGAGAGGGACCCTATTGGTGGTCTCCGGCTTTTCCGGCGCGGGCAAGGGTACGGTCCTGTCCAAGGTGCTGGAAAAACGGTCGGACCTGTATTATTCTGTATCCTTCACCACCCGCGCCCCCCGCGTCGGGGAGCAGGATGGCGTGAACTATCATTTTGTGACCCGTGAGGCGTTTCAGGAGCGCATCGACCGGGGAGAATTTTTAGAGTACGCCGAGTACGTAGGGAATTTTTACGGTACGTCCATGGCCGTCATCCGGGAAAAGCTGGAGCAGGGCGTGGACGTGATCTTAGAAATCGAGAGCCAGGGTGCGGCTAAGGTCCGGCAGAAGATGCCGGAGGCCGTCTCCCTCTTCCTGGTGCCCCCGTCTTTTGAAGAACTCTCCCGCCGTCTCCACGGCCGGGGGACCGACTCGGAAGAGGTCATCCAGCGCCGCCTGGAAACGGCCCGGAAAGAGGCCAAACAGCTGGAGCACTATGACTATATCGTCATCAACGACACGATCGAAAACGCGGTGGGGGAGATATTAGCCATTCTCATCGCCGAGGGCTGCCGTAAGGAACGGCGCCTGGAACTGTTCAAAGGAGTGTAATATATTATGATGCTGTATCCCGCAATGAGCGAACTGTTGAAGCAGGTCCCCAGCCGTTACCAGCTGGTGAACGTGGTGGCCGCCCGCGCCCGGAAGATCGCCGCCCGCGCTGAACGCGAGGGCCTGATGCTGGAGGAAAAGCCCGTGAGCATCGCCGTGCAGGAGATCGCCGACGGCAAGCTGGACGAGCCGGTGGAAGAGGTCATGGAGGAAGAGGGCGTCCTGCAGGGCCGCTTTGCCCATGAGCATGAGAACAACCCCGGCCACACCCATGAGATGACCCAGGAGACGGCCCCCGCCGAAGCTTCTCCTGATGAGGAAGAAGACAGCGGGGAGCCTGCGGAAGAGCCTGTCTCTGATACCCACGAGGAGACCCTCGGGGAATAACCGGCGGCTGCCATGCGCATCGCCAAGATCGCCCTGGCTGCCGCGACCTTTGCCATCGACCGGCCCTACTCCTACCGGGTGCCGGAGGCGCTGGCAGAGAAGCTGCTGCCCGGGATGCGGGTGCTCGTGCCCTTCGGGGCGGGCAACCGGCCCAGTGAGGGGCTGGTCCTCTCCCTGGGCGAGGGGGAGCCGGAGGGCAGGCTCAAGGAGATCGGGACTCTGCTGGACCCCAAGCCGGTTTTAACGCAGGAAGGGATTCGCCTGGCTCTTTGGATGCGGGAGCGGTTTTTCTGCACGGTCTACTCCGCCGCTCTCACCATGCTCCCCACAGGGCTGTGGTATGTGCTGCGGGAGGGCTACGCCATCGCCCCCGGCATCGACCGGGAAACTTGGGAGAGCAGGACCGCCCGAAGCCCCAAGGCCAAGCAGATCATGGGTCTGCTCTACGCCGCCGGGGGGCAGGCAGATTTGGACCAGATCAAGGCCATCCCGGACCTGAAAGACCCCCGTGCCGCCCTGCGGGAGCTGGAAAAGGCGGGCCTCATCACCCGCCAGACCCAGGCCAAGCGAAAAGTTGGGGACAAGACGGAGGCCATTGCCCACCTGACCATGGACCCCGCCGAAGCCATGGCGCGGATGACCCCCAAGAAAAAGACTTCGCCCATGGGCTACCGGGTCACAGAGCTGCTCTGCGGCCTGGGCAGCGCCAGCGTGAAAGAACTGTGCTATTTCACCGGGGCTTCCCGCCAGACTATCAAGAGCCTGGCGAAAAAAGGCGTGCTGGCTCTGGAAGAAAAAGAGGTCTTCCGGCGCGCCATGCCGGGGGCAGGGAACATTACCCCCCTTTCTACCCTCAACGACCAGCAGCAAGCGGCCTATCAGGGCTTGCTGGACCTGATGGAACAGCCTGCGCCCCAGGCGGCACTGCTGTACGG
>CAVCXN010000077.1:0-2137 GCA_963606215.1 uncultured Mycoplasmatota bacterium
TGCGATAATAATACCAATCTGATCAAGGAAAGTAGGTGCCCCCTATGGCAAGAAAAGTGCTCATCGTAGAGGACGAGAGCAACATCGCCGAGCTCATCAACCTCTACTTAAAAAAAGAAGGCTACGAGACCATGATCGCCCCCGACGGCGGCAAGGCGCTGGAGCTGTACCGCCTCTTCCGCCCCGACCTGGTCCTGCTGGACATCATGCTGCCCGTCATGGACGGCTGGGCGGTGTGCTCCAAAATCCGCGAGACGGACAAAACCCCCATCATCATGCTCACCGCCAAGGGCGAGACCATTGATAAGGTCGCCGGGCTGGAAATGGGCGCGGATGACTACATCGTAAAGCCCTTTGAGATGAAAGAGCTGCTGGCCCGGGTCCACGCCGTCCTGCGGCGGCTTGGCGGGGACGAAGTCAAGGCCCGCCGCCTGACCTTCGATGGGCTGGTCATCGACCTGGACTCCTACGAGCTGGAAGTCAAGGGAAAGCGGGTGGACACCCCCCCGAAAGAGTTGGAGCTGCTGTTCCACCTGGCCTCCTCTCCCAACCGGGTCTTCACCCGAAACCAGCTTTTGGATGAGGTCTGGGGCTTTGATTACTTCGGTGACTCCCGGACCGTCGATGTCCACATCAAGCGCCTGCGGGAAAAGCTGGAGGGCGTCAGCGACCAGTGGTCCCTCAAGACCGTCTGGGGCGTGGGCTATAAGTTCGAGTTACACAATAACTAAGACGCATCCACTGCCATGAAACGAATGAAAAGTATGTATGTCCGGCAGGTGGCCATCTTGCTGGGGCTGACCTTTCTGTGCATGGTACTGCTGGGCGTGGGCTTTTTCTCCCTCTCCTACCGGTACCAGCTCCAGGAAATTCAGACCACCCTGGACCGGAACGCCGGCTTTATCTCCAGCTACGCCGACGCTGCCCTGACCAAGGGCGGGAGTCTCACGGATGAATCCTTCGTCAACTACATCCACTCCGTCGTCCTGCTGACGGACACGACCGTGTTGGTCTGCGACACCAACGGTCAGGTCCTCTGTGCTGCCGGGTCCAACTTGAATCAGGAGACGTTCCGCACGCCCCTGCAAAATCTCTACGTCCCCGACTGGGCCGTGAACCAGCTCCTTCGGGGCAGTGAGTACAGCGGCATGACGACCTTCAACCAGCTCCTCAGCAGCCGTTGCTATCTCACCAGCGAGGTCCTCTCCCCCCTGACCCAGGACCCCAGCAACCCCACCGACCTCGTCCCCTCCGGGGTGGCGACGGGCTTCCTGTTCATCGCTGCCGACGCCACCAGTGTGGTGGAGTTCCTGCGCAGTACGCTTCAGCTCTTCCTCATTACGGCCATGGTCGTGCTGCTCATCTCCCTCATCATCTGCTCCATCACCGTCCAGCGCATGGTGGAGCCGCTGAAGGGCATGTGCGCCTTCGCCCACAAATTCGCCCACGGCGAGGTGGACACCCGTGTGACCGAATACGCCAACCGGGACGATGAGATCGGCGAGCTGGCGGTGGCCTTCAACGCCATGGCCGACTCTCTAGCTCAGGCGGAGCAGAAGCGCAGTGAGTTCGTCGCCAACGTCTCCCACGAACTGAAAACCCCCATGACGACCATCGCCGGCTTTGCCGACGGCATCTTAGACGGCACCATCCCGCCGGAAAAAGAGCGGGAGTCCCTGCAAGTCATCTCCTCCGAGACCCGCCGTCTCTCCCGCCTGGTGCGGCGGATGCTGGAGCTGTCCCGCCTGCAATCCTCGGAACGGGTGGCGGCGCAGGAGCAGTTTGACGCGGCAGAATTGCTCATCCGGGTCCTCGTCAGCCTGGAAGCCAAGATCACAGAAAAAGACCTGGACGTGCAGACCGAGCTGCCCGACGGCCCCGTGATGGTCTGGGGCGACCCGGACGCGGTGACGCAGGTCTGCTATAACCTCTTAGACAACGCCGTGAAATTCTCCTTCCCCAAGGGGAAGCTGACCCTCAAGATCACGTCCAAAGCCGGGAAAGCCTATATTTCCATCGGCAACCAGGGCGAAACCATTCCGCCCGACCAGCTCAGCCACATCTTCGACCGCTTCCACAAGGCCGACTCCTCCCGCTCGACCCACAAGGACGGCGTGGGGCTGGGGCTGTATATCGT
>CAVCXN010000078.1:0-1305 GCA_963606215.1 uncultured Mycoplasmatota bacterium
CTTTTGGCCTTATCTAAAAACAAAGTAAGACCACGCATAGAAAGCAAATGGCCTGCCTGATTTTCGGGCGGGCCATTTTTCTTGGCTGGATGGTGGGAAACAAACCTTGAATTTCCAAAGCCTGCGGCGTATAATAAATTGTATTTTTATAGTCCGGCGCAGCTGCGCCTGTTTTGAGTGAGGAGGAAGGGCCTATGGCCATTACGCTGCAACAGTATTTCGACTCCCTTCAGGGGAAACGAGTCGCCGTCATCGGCATCGGGGTATCCAACACCCCGCTGATCAAGACCTTGCTGCGGGCAGGGATCGATGTCACCGCCTGCGATAAGAATACCCGGGACAAGTTCGGGGGCCTGGCAGAGGAATTAGAGTCCATGGGCGCCGCCCTTCGCCTGGGCGAGACGTATCTGGATGGCCTAGACCAGGATATTATTTTTCGCTCTCCCGGTATCCGGCCGGATATCCCTCCCTTCTTGGCGGCCATCGAAAAGGGGAGCGTGCTGACCTCGGAGATGGAAGTCTTCTTCCAGGTTTGCCCCTGTAAGATCATTGCCGTGACCGGCAGCGACGGAAAGACCACCACCACCACGCTCATCTCGGAGATGCTGAAAAACGCCGGTTATACGGTCCATCTGGGCGGCAACATCGGTAAGCCGCTGCTGTCTGAGGCGGGGGATATGTCCCCAAAGGACGTGGCAGTTCTAGAGCTTTCTTCCTTCCAGCTCATGACCTTGCAGGCCAGCCCGGATATTGCGGTGTTCACTAACCTGTCTCCCAATCATCTGGACATCCATAAGTCCATGGAGGAGTACGCCCAGGCCAAGGAGAACATCTTCTCCCATCAGACCAAGGACGGCATCGCTATTTTCAACCGAGACAATGCCCTGACCAATGAGATGGCCAACCGCGCTCCGGGCAAAGTGCTGAAGTTCAGCCGTCAGACGGCGCTGGACAAGGGGACTTATGTAGAGGACGGAAAGATCGTCGTAGCTGGGAAGGGCCAGAAGCGCACGCTCTTTGCCACCGACCGCATCCTCATCCCCGGGCAGCACAACGTAGAGAACTACCTGGCCGCCATCGCCGCCGTCCAGGGTATGGTACCTGACGATGTCATCCTGCACACGGCGGAGACCTTCCCCGGCGTGGAGCACCGGATCGAGCTGGTGCGGACATTGAACGGGGTACGGTATTATAATGACTCCATTGCTTCCAGCCCCACCCGGACCATTGCGGGCCTGCATTCCTTCCAGCAGAAAGTGATTTTGATCGCTGGCGGCTACGATAAGAAAATTCCCTTTGAAGTTT
>CAVCXN010000078.1:1315-2117 GCA_963606215.1 uncultured Mycoplasmatota bacterium
GGGGAAAGAGGCGCAGGAGCACGTTAAGACGCTGGTCCTCACTGGCCACACGGCGGAAAAGATTCAAAAAGCAGTGGTCGAGTCCGAAAACTATCAAGACGGGTATCCTGGCATTATCATGGAGCCGGACTTCAAGCAGGCAGTCTTGAAGGCATCCCAGGCAGCGGAAGAAGGCGATGTTGTCATTCTCTCTCCGGCCTGCGCTTCCTTCGACCACTTCAAGAACTTTGCCCAGCGTGGCCAGACTTTCAAGGCCATCGTGAACGAACTGTAAGGAGGACAGCCTATGGATATTCGCGCAAGTCTGGCTGTCCTCAGCGCCAGCTCCGGACCCTCCGGACGGGAGCAGAAGACGCTGGAACGAGCCATGGAATTGCTGCAGCCGCTGGTGGATGAAGTTAGCCGGGACCGCTTTGGTAATCTCATTGGGATTCGCCGCTGCGGGAAAGAAAACGCCAAGCGCGTGGTGCTGGACGCTCATCTGGACGAGGTGGGCCTGGTCATCACTGGGGCTAAGGACGGCTTTCTGCGCTTCCGTTCCGTCGGCGGCATCGACCCCAGAATGCTGCCGGACCGAGAAGTGACCATCCTCTCTGACCCGCCCCGCTTCGGCCTGGTGGCGGTGCTGCCGCCCCATGTGCAGAAGGCTGGGGACGCCAACAAGAGCGTGCCAATTTCTGACCTCTACATCGACGCTGGACTGACTCAGGAGGAAGGGGAGGCACTCATCGGGACCTTTGTTGTGACCCGAGGACCGTTTCGTCCCCTGCTGGGTGAGGTGGTCAGCGGAAAAGCCATGGAT
>CAVCXN010000079.1:0-4232 GCA_963606215.1 uncultured Mycoplasmatota bacterium
GGCCCCCATCTGGGTGTCCAGGTCGGCAATCTTCTGCTCTAAGGCGGCGATGTCGTCCTCGATGGTGTCGAACTCTCTTTGTTCTTTATAGGAAAATTTCAGCTTCTTCTGGCGCACGGGCTTGCCGGAGGGGGCTTTTTTGGGCGCCTTTTCTGCCGGGGCTTCGTTGGCCCTGCGCTTTTCCAGGTAGTCGGAGTAGTTGCCGGTGTAGCGGGTGATGACGCCGCCTTCGCCGACCTCAAAAATCTGCTGGGCGGTCTTGTCCAGGAAGTAGCGGTCGTGGGAGACGGCCAGGACCGCGCCGGGGAAGGTTTCAAGGTATTCCTCGAGAATGGCCAGGGTGGTGATGTCCAGGTCGTTCGTCGGCTCGTCCAGGAGGAGGATGTTGGGGGCCTCCATGAGGACGGAGAGGAGGTACAGTCTGCGCCGCTCCCCACCGGAGAGCTTGCCGATGGGCTGGCCTTGGAGCTGGGTGGGGAAAAGGAAGCGCTCCATCATCTGGCTGGCGGAGAAGCTGCCCTCTTTGGTCTTGACCTCGCTGGCGATCTCGTGGATGAAGTCGAAGACGCGCTGGTCCAGGTCCAGCTCCCGGCCCTCCTGGGAGAAGTAGCCGATGCGGACCGTCTCGCCCCAGTCGATGGTGCCGCTGTCGGGGAAGAGCTTGCCTGCGATAAGGTTTAGAAGGGTGGATTTGCCCGCCCCGTTGCGGCCGACGATGCCTACGCGGTCGTCCCGGGCCACGCCGTAGGTGAAGTGGCTGAGGACGGTGTGCTCCCCGAAGGACTTGCTCACATCGTGCAGCTCCACGGTCTTGCGCCCTAAGCGGCTGGACAGGGTCGCCATTTGGAGGGTTCCGTCGGTCTCCGGGCCGGTCTGGGCTTTGAGCTCCTCGTAGCGGGCAATTCTGTCCTTGTTTTTGGTGCGGCGGGCCTGGGCGCCGCGCATGATCCACTGGTATTCGACGCGGAGGATGGATTGGCGCTTGCGCTGGGCGGCCTGCTCCATTTCCTCCTGCTGGGTCTTTAGCTCGAGGTACTTGGAATAGTTGGCCTCATAATGGCGGATGTGGCAGTGGGAGAGTTCCGTGATGCGGTTGGCGACGCGCTCTAAGAAGTAGCGGTCGTGCGTGACCATGATGAGGCCGCCGTTAAATTTCCGCAGGCGGTCTTCCAGCCAGATGACCATATCGCTGTCCAGATGGTTCGTCGGCTCGTCCAGGATGAGGACATCGGCCGGGTGGAGCAGGACGGCGGCGAGGGCCACGCGCTTGCGCTGGCCGCCGGAGAGGGTGCCGACGGGCTGAGCAAAGTCCGTAATGCCCAGGCGGGTGAGCATGGCCTTGGCCTCGTATTCCATCAGGGCGCGGGTGTCCGGGGAGAAGTCCGAAAAGACTTGCTTTAAAACCGTAGCCTCCGGGTCCATCTTGGGGTTCTGGGGCAGGAAGCAGACCTGCACGTTGGGGTCCCGGCTGACGGTGCCGCTGTCCGGCACCTGCTGGCCCGCCAGGACCCGCAGAAAGCTGCTCTTGCCGGTGCCGTTGATGCCGATGATGCCGATTTTGTCCCCCTCGTTGAGGTAGAGGGTCACGTCGTCTAAAAGCTGTTTCAGGCCAAAATTCAAGCTGATGTGTTCCGCAGAGAGAAGCATGGGAGTCCTCCGTTCTTGTGATCGTACAATGGGGCTTACAGTAAGAAGTAAGTCATAAGGGGCAGGGTGGCGGCGCAGAGGATGGTGCTGAGAAAGTTCACCCGGGAGGCAAAGGTGTCGTCAATGCCGTAGCGCAGGCTCAGAATCGTGATCATGGCGGCGCTGGGGCAGGCGGCGATGGCGATCATCACACCCAGCGTTGTCCCCTCCAGGAACAGGCCCAGGACGAAGTAGGTCAGGATGGGGCAGAGCACCAGACGGCCGAGGCTCACAAGATAGGCTTTCCAGTCCTTGAACGCATCCAGGATGGGCACATGGCTTAAAGAGACACCAATAATAATCATGGACAGGGGCACCGTGCCGTTGGCCAGGGACTTGATGGTATCCCCCAGCAGGGAGGGCACGGGAATTTGAAACAGGAAGACGACGACCGCCAGCAGCGTGGCGATGAGGCCGGGGGAGAAGACCTCCCGGATGGTCACGCGGCCCTGGCCCTGCCCGGCCCGCAGGCGGCTGACGCCGATGGAGAAGAGAAGGATGTTGAAGGGAATGTTGGTCAGGGAGGCGCAGAAGAGGGCCTCCTCGCCAAAAATCGCCTGGACCACAGGGAAGCCCACGAAGACGTTGTTCATAAAGAAGATGGACAGCCAGCCCACCAGCTTATCCTGCTTGGGCATGGGCACCAGCTTCGAAACCACCAGGCCCCCCACACAGCACAGGCCGAAGAGGACGAAGGTCCCCGCGATGACCACGGCCAGCTCCTTGCCGGAAAACAGCGGGGCCACGCCGATGACGGAGCTGAGGATGGAGGCGGGCAGGAAGATGTTGGCGACGAGGCGGCTCGTGGCCTGGTTGAAGCCATCGCCCACCCACTTTGCTTTGGCGGCGGCGAAGCCCACCGCCATGAGGAGCACGAGCATCCCCATTTTTTCTAAGACGACCAATCCGGTCATAGCGTTCACACTCATTTCTTGCGGCCTCTGTCCCGTTCTTGGTCTTTGGGGACAGAGGGAACACCCTCCCCCGCCGAGCCTGCGGCGGGAAAGGGCGTTCGTTGTTGGTTTGTTGATTTTTGGCGGAGTCTTTTACTTAGACTTTGATCTCCGCCCCGGTGCCCTCTAAGGCGTGGGGGTAACGGTCCAGGACGGGCTGGATGGACTCGGCCAGGAAGCGCTCCACCTGGTGGGGGCAGCAGCCGATGTAATCCGCCGGGTTCAGGTGGCGCAGGACCTCTTCCTTGGACAGGCCAAAGGCGGGGTCGGCGGCGATGCGCTCTAAGAGGTCGTTGTCCTTGCCCTCATCTTTGACGCGGCTGCCGGCGGCCAGGGAGTGGGTGCGGATGCGCTCATGCAGGGCCTGGCGGTCCCCACCGCGCTTGACGGCATCCATCAGAATGTTTTCTGTGGCCATGAAGGGCAGCTCTTCCATGATGTGCTTCTCGATGACCTTCTCGTGGACGACGAGATTGGAGGCCACGTTCTCATACAGGTTCAGGATGGCGTCTACGGCCAGGAACGCCTCGGAGACGGCGATGCGCTTGTTGGCGGAGTCGTCCAGGGTGCGCTCAAACCATTGCAGGGAGGAAGTCATGGCGGGGTTCATGGAATCGGCAATGACATACCGGGCCAGGGCGCAGATGCGCTCGCTGCGCATGGGGTTGCGCTTGTAGGGCATGGCGGAGGAGCCCACCTGATTCTTTTCAAAGGGCTCTTCGATCTCCTTCATGTGGCACAGCAGGCGCAGATCCGTGGCGAACTTGTGGGCGGACTGGGCGATGCCGGAGAGGGTGGCGAGAATGGCGGAATCGACTTTCCGGGTGTAGGTCTGGCCGGAGACAGGCTGCACTTTATCGAAGCCCATTTCTGCCGCGATCTTCTGGTCCAGCTGACGGACCTTGCTCTCGTCGCCGCCGAACAGCTCTAAAAAGCTGGCCTGGGTGCCGGTGGTGCCCTTGCAGCCGAGCATTTTCAGGTTGTCCATGCGGTATTCCAGCTCATCCAGGTCCATGAGCAGCTCGTTCATCCAGAGGGTGGCCCGCTTGCCCACTGTGACCATCTGAGCGGCCTGGTAGTGGGTGTAGCCCAGGGTGGGGAGAGCCTTGTACTTGTCGGCAAACTTGCCCAGAGCGGCCAGGATGCGGACCAGCTTATCCCGCAGGAGCGCCATGCCCTCCCGCATGAGGATGATGTCGGTGTTGTCGCCCACATAGCAGCTGGTGGCCCCCAGATGGATGATGGGCATGGCGCTGGGGCAGAGGGCGCCGTAGGCGTGGATATGGGCCATCACGTCGTGGCGCAGCTCCTTTTCCTTCTGCTGGGCCAGGTCATAGTTGATATTGTCCTTTTCCCGCTCCATCTCGTCGATCTGGCCCTGGGTGATGGGCAGACCCAGCTCCATCTCGGCCCGGGCCAGGGCGATCCAGAGCCGCCGCCAGGTGGTAAACTTCTTGTCCGGGGAGAAGATGTACAGCATCTCCCGGCTGGCATAGCGGGAGGCCAAGGGGCTTTCGTAAGTGTCTTTCATGGGGCGATTCCTTCTTTCTATTGGAATGGGTGTCAGGTTTCGTTTTTTAACGTCACCTATTC
>CAVCXN010000080.1:0-5567 GCA_963606215.1 uncultured Mycoplasmatota bacterium
GGCACGGTCTTAGTGACCCGGGCGGCCATTCATCTGGGCCTGTGCCCGGAGGCCACGCTGCCCAAGCTGGTGAATCTCCTGCGGGAGTACGGCCTGCCCACCGAGACGGATTACCCGGCGGCGGACCTGCTGACCAAAATGCTTTCGGATAAAAAACGGGCGGGGGACACCATTTCGCTGGTCATCCCCACGGCCTGGGGCAAGAGCCAGCTCTACCCCGTGCCGGTGTCTCAGCTGCCCGTCTGGTTAGATCGGGGGTTGGGAACATGACAGTCACGATTTCTTCCGGCATTCCCCTGACGGGGACGCTGGACGCCATTCCGTCTAAATCCGCCGCCCACCGCCTGATGATCTGCGCGGCGCTGGCCGACGGACAGACTGCCATCACCTGCCCCCAGCGGTCGCAGGACATCGACGCCACCCTCCGGTGCCTTACCGGGCTGGGGGCGTCCTTCCTGCCCCGAGGAAAGGGGTATCTCGTCACGCCTGCGGCGAAGGAAGGCCGAGCGGACCACTGCCTGCTGGACTGCGGGGAGAGCGGGTCCACCCTTCGCTTCCTCCTGCCGGTGGCCGGAGCTTTGGGGGCCGACGCGACGTTTCAGCTGGCGGGCCGGCTGGCCCAGCGGCCGATGGGTCCCCTGATCCAGCAGTTGGAGGCTCACGGCTGTCAAACGTATTTGGACCAGGAGAAGAAGACACTGTCGATCTCCGGTCAACTCACCCCCGGGGCGTATTGCCTGCCGGGGGATGTGTCGTCTCAGTTCTTCACTGGCCTGCTCTTTGCTCTGCCTTTGCTGGGGGAGGAGAGCGAGTTGGAAATTGACGGGAAACTGGAATCCGCCAGCTATATCAAGCTCACCACCCAAGCCCTGGCCGCCTTCGGCGTGACGCCGGAGCGGACCGAGACGGGGTGGGTCATCCGCCCCCAGGCGTATCGCACGCCCGGCCGGGCCATCGTAGAAGGGGACTGGTCCAACGCCGCCCCCTGGCTGTGCATGGGGGCCATCGACGGGGACAGCATCACCGTGAAGGGTCTGGACCCGGACTCCCTGCAAGGGGACAAGGCCATCTGCCGGGTGCTGGGGGAGATGGGGGTCCCCATCCATCGCACCGCAGACCGCTGCACCAGCCACACCGGGCGGCTGCATCCCACGACCATTGACGCGCGGGACATCCCCGACCTGGTGCCCGTGCTGGCGGCCCTGGCTGCGGCCATTCCCGGGACAACCACCATCACCGGCGCGGCCCGTCTGCGTCTGAAAGAATCTGACCGGCTGGCGACCACCGCCGCCACCCTGAACGCCCTGGGCGGCGAGGTGGAAGTGACGGACGACGGACTCATCATTCGGGGCAAGGCCCATTTGCTTGGCGGAATGGTAGATGCCGCCGGGGACCACCGCATTGCCATGGCTGCGGCGGTGGCTTCCTGCGCTTGCAGGGAGCCGGTGGTCATTACCGGTGCCCAGGCGGTGGAGAAATCCTATCCCACGTTCTGGCACGACCTGCGGGCTTTGGGCAAACCGGTGGCAGAAGCCCCTTGACGGCAGACCCAGGATATTTCATAATGAGGAGGACACCATGAGCAGTGTGTTTCACGGAGCCATCACCGTCTCCATCTTCGGTCAGTCCCACGCCCCGGGCATCGGGGTGGTGGTGGACGGCCTGCCTGCGGGGGAGAAGATCGATCTGGACGAATTGCAGGCGTTCCTGACCCGCCGGGCCCCCGGCAGCGGCAGCTGGTCCACCCCCCGGAAGGAGGCGGACGCGCCGGAGATTTTATCCGGCCTGGCCGACGGCGTGACCTGCGGGGCGCCTCTGGCCGCCGTCATTCGGAATACGAATACCCGCTCGAAGGATTACTCGAACCTGCGGGACATCCCCCGGCCCGGACACGCGGACTTTACTGCCCAGATGAAATACGGCGGCTGGCAGGATGTCGCGGGCGGCGGGCATTTTTCCGGCCGCCTGACCGCGCCCCTGTGCATCGCTGGGGGCATCTGCAAGCAGATTCTGGCCCGGCGGGGCATTACGGTCGGGGCACATATCGCGGGCATTGGCGGGATTCTGGATACCGCCTATGATCCGGTAAACGTGACGGCGGAGGATTTGCTGCTGACCGGCAGGAAACGCTTCCCTGTGCTGGACGATGCTGCCGGAGAACGGATGCAGGCCGACATCGACCAAGCTCGGGCGGAGCTGGACTCCCTGGGCGGCCTTATCGAGTGCGGCGTCACCGGTTTGCCGGTGGGCCTGGGCGACCCCATGCTGGACGGCATGGAGAATCGTATTGCCCGCCTGATTTTTGCCATCCCCGCCGTGAAGGGCGTGGAGTTCGGCGCGGGCTTTGCCGTGGCCGAAATGCGGGGGAGCGAGAACAACGACCCCTTCTATTACGACGGCGACACCGTCAAGACGAAAACCAACAACGCCGGAGGAATTTTGGGCGGGATCACGAACGGGATGCCCTTGGTGTTCCGGGCGGCGGTCAAGCCCACCCCCTCCATCGCCCGGGAGCAGGACAGCGTGAGCCTGTCCCAGGGCATCGACACGAAACTGGAAATTCACGGCCGACATGACCCCTGCATCGTCCCCCGGGCGGTGCCGTGCGTGGAGGCCGCCGCCGCGATCGCGGTCTATGATGCGCTGCTGAGCCAGCAGGCGATGAGATGAATTGGAACTGTAAGGAGAACTGAACTATGAACTTAGAAGAACTGAGAGCGGAGATCGACACCATCGACGACAACTTACTGCAAGACTTCGCCCAGCGCATGAACGTGGTCGGGCAGATCGGCCTGGAGAAGAAAAGCGAGGGCCTGCCCACCCTGGACCCTGCCCGGGAGCGGGAAAAGCTGGCCGACATCGTATCCAAGCTGCCCCCCGAGATGGAGCAGTACGGATACACCCTGTGGTCCATGCTCTTTGAGATCAGCCGCAGCTACCAAAGCTCCCTGAACCCCCAGCCCTCCGCCCTGCGGAAGGACATCGAGCGGGCCATCGCCGACACCCAGCCCCTCTTCCCCCCAGCGGCAACGGTGGCCTGCCAGGGCGTGGAGGGCGCTTACTCCCAGCTGGCCTGCGAGAAGCTCTTCAAACACCCCCAGGTGATGTATTTCAAGAGCTTTGAGAGCGTGTTCAGCGCCATTGAGAACGGCTTCTGTGATTATGCCGTCCTGCCGCTGGAAAACAGCACCGCCGGCTCTGTGAAAGAAATTTATGACCTGATGCTGCGCCACAGCAGCTTTAAGATCGTCCGCTCCACCCGCCTGAAGGTCGATCACAATCTGGTAGCCAAGAAGGGCACCAAGATGAGCGACATCAAGGAGATCTTCTCCCATCCCCAGGCCATCAGCCAGTGCGCGAAGTTCCTGGACGCCATGCCCGGCGTAAAGATTACCGCCTGCGAGAACACCGCCGCCGCTGCTGAGGCCGTGGCAAAGTCTGGGCGGACGGACGTGGCCGCCATCAGCTCTTACAACTGTGTGGAGCTGTACGGCCTGGAGAGACTGGCCGCCGACATCCAGGACCGCAGCAACAATTACACCCGCTTCATCTGCATCTCCAAGAAGCTGGAGATTTACCCCGGCGCGGACAAGACCTCTCTGATGCTGGTCCTGCCCCACCGTCCCGGCGCGCTGTATCAGATTCTGGGCCGATTCTATGCCCTGGGCATGAACCTCATTAAGCTGGAGAGCCGCCCCCTGCCGGACCGGGAGTTTGAGTTCATGTTCTATTTCGACCTGGAGACTTCCGTCTACTCCGACGAGTTCATTCGTCTGGTGGATGATCTGGACGCCATCTGCGAGGAGTTCCAGTATTTGGGCAGCTATAGCGAGGTGATCTGATGCGCTTTGGACTGTTGGGAGAGAAGCTGGGCCACAGCTATTCCCCGGAGCTGCACGCCTTCTTTGGAGATTACGAATACGAACTGTTTGAAGTGGCCCCGGACCGGCTGGGGGACTTCATCCGCAACGGGGATTTTCAGGGCCTGAACGTCACCATCCCCTACAAGACCACCATGCTGGCCCTGTGCGACGACCTGACCGAGGCCGCCGCTGCCATCGGCAGCGTGAACACCGTCGTGCGCCACCCGGACGGCAGTCTCTTCGGGGACAACACCGATGCAGCGGGCTTCGAGGGTCTGGTCTGGAAGAGCCGCATCGGGGTCCGGGGACGGAAGTGCCTGGTTCTTGGCTCCGGGGGCGCCAGCCTCTCCGTGCAGTATGTGCTGCACAAGCTGGGGGCCGGGGAGATCGTGGTCATCTCCCGCTCCGGCCCGGACAACTACGAGAACCTGGCCAAGCACGCCGATGCCGAGGTTATCGTGAACACCACCCCTGTGGGCATGTATCCCAACACGGCAGCCGCCCCGGTGGACCTGCGCCGGTTCCCCCGGTGCCAGGGGGTGCTGGACCTCATCTATAACCCCGCCCGCACAGCGCTCATGCAGCAGGCGGAGGCGCTGAAAATCTCCAACATGGGCGGCCTCTTCATGCTGGCCGAGCAAGCGCGGTGCGCCGCAAGCGTTTTCACCGGTAAGGCCGTCCCTGCCATCAAGTCGGAGGAAGCCTGGAAAGCCCTGGGCCGACGGAAGGAAAACCGCATCCTCATCGGTATGCCCGGCTGCGGCAAATCCACCGTGGGCCAGGCCCTGGCCGACCTGCTGGACCGGCCCTTTGTGGACTGTGACCGGGAGATGGAAAAGGTCATCGGCATGCCCGTGGGCGACTATATCACCCGCTACGGGGAAGAGGCGTTCCGGGCCGAGGAGACGGCCATGCTGACCCAGCTGGGCAAGACCTCCGGGCTGGTCATTGCCACCGGCGGCGGGTGCGTCACCCGACCGGAGAACTACCCGCATCTGCACCAGAACGGAACGATGATCTTCCTGGAACGGGAGCTTTCCAAGCTGCCCAAGAAGGGCCGTCCTCTGTCCCTGCGGGGGAGCTTGCAGGACATGTACACCATCCGCCTGCCCATGTACCGGCGCTTTGCCGATGCTACGGTGGCCAACGATGGGGCACCGGAAAAAGTAGCCAAAGCTGTGGAGGAAGCCTATGAACGTGTTAGTGATCAACGGGCCTAACCTGAACCTGCTGGGGGTCCGGGAGCCGGAACTGTACGGCAGGCAGGATTACGCTGCTTTAGTCGCCCTGGTGGAGGAAACCTGCGCCCGGGAGGGCCTGGGGGTCGAGGTCTACCAGTCCAACCACGAGGGGGACATCGTGGACAAAATTCAAGACGCCCTGGGGAAGTTTGATGGCATCGTCATCAACCCCGCCGCCTACACCCACACCAGTGTGGCGATCTTAGATGCGCTCAAGGCCGTGGCTCTGCCTGCGGTGGAGGTGCATATCTCCGACGTGTCCAAGCGGGAGGACTTTCGGCAGGTCTCCTACGCACGTCTGGCCTGCATCAAGACCTATATGGGGCTTGGGCTGGACGGGTATCGGCAGGCCATTTTGTACCTGAAAGACCATCTGACGAAATAACGACGCGCGCTCCCAAGTCAGTCCCAATGCAAAAAAGCACTCCTTCCAGGTCGGAGGGAGTGCTTTTTTGCATCCCTG
>CAVCXN010000081.1:0-6653 GCA_963606215.1 uncultured Mycoplasmatota bacterium
GAACATGTTCACCATAACCCTTTCCGGTACCACCATCCCCCACGAGGTGATCGGTGAGTTCGGCGCTGGCCGCGTGCTGATGAAGCCCGCTGCCCCCGGTACCGGCGTCATCGCCGGCGGCCCCGTGCGTGCCGTGCTGGAAGCTGCCGGAATCAAAGATATTCGTACCAAGTGCCTGCGCTCCAACAACCCCCAGAACGTGGTTTCCGCCACCATGGAGGGCCTGAAGTCCCTGCGTGGTCCCGAGGCTGTGGCCCGGATCCGCGGCAAGAGCGTGGAAGAGATCGTGGGCTAAGGAGGGCTTTGAACAATGGCTAATCTGAACATTAAGCTCGTCAAGAGTCTCAACGGCCGGATCGCTAAGCACAAGGCCACCGCAGCAGCCCTCGGCCTGCGCAAGATCGGCGACACCACCGTGCAGCCCGACAACGCTGCCACTCGGGGCAAGATCGCCCACATTGGTTACCTGCTGAAGGTGACCGAGGAACAGTAAGGAGGTGCGCGACATGAAACTGCATGAACTTTCTCCCGTTCCTGGTTCCAACCCCAAAGCCTATCGTAAGGGCCGCGGCAACGGTTCCGGCAACGGTAAGACCGCCGGCCGCGGTCAGAAGGGCCAGTGGGCTCGTTCCGGCGGCGGCGTCCGTGTGGGTTTTGAAGGCGGCCAGATGCCTCTGGCTCGTCGTATCCCCAAGAGAGGCTTCAACAACATCTTTGCAAAGCCCCTCGAGGCCGTGAACGTTTCCGTTCTGGAAAAGTTTGAGGATGGCGCCGTGGTCACTGCCAACGATCTGCTGGACAAGGGCATCCTGTCCAAGTGTGAGTATGGCGTGAAGATTCTCGGCGAAGGCAGCCTGACCAAAAAGCTGACCGTGCAGGCCAGTGCTTTCTCCGCCTCCGCGAAGGCAAAAATTGAAGAGGCAGGCGGGAAGGCTGAGGTGGTCTGATGTTTAAGACCATCCGCAGCGCGTGGAAGCTGCCGGAGCTGCGTCGTAAGCTCCTGTTTGTTGTTTTCGCTCTGCTGATCTACCGGGTCGGCGCTGCCATCCCGGTGCCTTATATCAACACCGAGTACCTGCAAAGCTATATCGCCGCCCATTCGGGCACCATCTTTGGACTGCTGAACACCTTGAGCGGTTCGGCTCTGTCCCGGGCAACGCTCTTCGCGCTGTCCATCCAGCCGTATATCAACGCCTCCATCATCATCCAGCTGCTGACCATTGCAATTCCTGCTCTGGAGCGGCTGGCCAAGGACGGCGGCGAGGACGGCAAGAAGAAGATCCAGTCCATTACCCGTTACACCACGCTGGGTATCGGCCTGCTGCAGGGCTTCGGTTACTACACCCTGATCCGCAGCTACGGCCTGCTGAGCAATGAGAGCATCTGGGCAGCCATCGTCATCGTGATGTCCTTCACCGCTGGCGCTGTGTTCCTGATGTGGCTCGGTGAGCAGATCACTGAGTTCGGTGTGGGCAATGGTATCTCCATCATCTTGTTCACCGGTATCGTTTCCCGGATCCCCGCTATGATCACCACCCTGGCCACCGGCCTGAAAAACTGGATGGCACACCTGGACATGAGCAGCTGGACCGAGGAGCAGATCCAAAACACCGTCGTGCTGAACCCCGGCCTGGTGGTGCTCATGGTGGTCGGGATGCTGGCCCTGGTGGTCTTCATCGTGTTTATCACCAACTCCGAGCGTAAAGTTCCCGTTCAGTACGCCAAGCGCGTGGTGGGCCGGAAGATGTACGGTGGTCAGTCCACCCACATCCCCATCAAGGTCAACCTCAGCGGCGTGCTGCCCATCATCTTTGCGCAGTCTATTGCCATGATCCCTGCGACCATCGGCATGTTCGTGCCCTCCTCTCAGCAGGAGGGGACTGCTTGGAACACCTTCCTCACGGTCTTCAACTCCACGAGCGCGCTGTACGCAGTGATCTACTTCCTGCTGATCATCATGTTCAGCTACTTCTACGCTACCATCCAGTTTAACCCTGTGGAGGTAGCCAACAACCTGAAGAAGAACGGCGGCTTTATCCCGGGCTTCCGCCCCGGCCGTCCCACGGCGGAGTTCCTGACCAAGGTCCTCTCCCGCCTGACCTTCTTCGGCGCCATTTACCTGGGTATCGTAGCCATCCTGCCCATTATTACCGAGAACATCACCGGGATCGTGAACATGTCTATCGGCGGCACCTCCGTCATCATCGTGGTCGGCGTCGCTCTGGAGACGGTCAAAATGATCGAGGCACAGATGCTCATGCGGCACTATAAGGGCTTCCTGGAATAAGAGGTATCATATTATGAAACTGATTCTGTTAGGCCCTCCGGGTGCAGGCAAAGGCACCCAGGCAGAGATCCTTTGTAAAAAGCTCAACATTCCCACCATTTCCACCGGCAACATCCTGCGGGCCGCCGTGAAGAACGGCACCCCCGTGGGTCTGAAGGCCAAGGAGTATATGGACGCCGGCAAGCTGGTCCCCGATGAGGTCATCATCGGTGTGATCTCCGAGCGTCTGGCCGAGGCAGACTGCCAGGAGGGTTTCATCCTGGACGGCGTGCCCCGCACCATTCCCCAGGCCGAGGCCCTGGAAAAGGCCGGGATCACCTTTGACGCGGTCGTTTCCCTGGAGATCTCCGACGACGAGATCGTGGATCGCATGGGCGGACGCCGTGTCTGTGCCTCCTGCGGTGCACCCTTCCACGTGAAGAACCTGCCCCCCAAAGTGGCAGGTGTGTGCGACGCCTGCGGCGGCAAGCTGGAAGCCCGGGCCGATGATAAGCCCGAGGTCGTCCGCGACCGCCTGAAGGTCTACCACAAGGAGACGGCACCTCTGAAAGATTTCTACGCAGAGAGAAACCTGCTCAAAACCGTAGACAACCAGCCGACAGTGGCTGAGACAACAGCTGCGATTCTGAAGGCACTGGGGCTTTAACTATGATTTCATTAAAGTCACCCAGAGATATTGAGGGGATGCGCCGCGCAGGACAAATTACCGCGGCGGCCCGCGAGCCGGCGGGCAATATGGTACGTCCTGGCGTAACCACTCTTGAAATAGATACCGCAGTTCGGAAATTCATCGAAAGCCAGGGCGCCAAGCCCTCTTTCCTAGGCTACGGGGGCTTCCCCGGGTCGGCCTGTATTTCGGTGAACGATGAAGTCATCCACGGGATCCCCAGCAAGTTGGTCCTGCGGGAAGGCGACATCGTGAGTGTGGACGTAGGCGCCTATATCGGCGGCTTCCACGGTGACTGCGCGGGCACCTATGCCTGCGGGAAGATCAGCGACGAGGCGGCAAGACTCATTGCCGTGACGGAGCAGTCTTTCTGGGAGGGCATGAAGTACGCCCGCTTCGGTTATCGTGTCTCCGATATTTCCCACGCCGTACAGAAGTACGTGGAAGACAACGGCTTCTCGGTGGTGCGGGATTACGTCGGTCACGGCGTAGGAGCCAATCTGCACGAATCCCCTGAGGTCCCCAACTATGGCAAACCCGGCCATGGCCCCCGGCTCGCTCCCGGGATGACCATCGCGGTGGAGCCGATGGTGAACCAAGGGGATTGGCGAGTCAAAGTGATGCGCGACGGCTGGACGGTAAGAACGGCCGACGGCTCCCTGGCCGCCCATTATGAGAACTCAATCCTCATCACAAAGGGGGATCCTGAGATCCTGACCCGCGTGGGGGATCTGCGCCCATGACGTTTCTGCCTGGAGACGTTGTGCGGTCGGCCGCCGGCCACGACAGGGGGGACCTCTTCCTGGTGTGCCGGGCGGAGGGCGACTTCCTGTGGCTGGCAGACGGCAAGCGCAGAAAAATTGAGACTCCCAAGAAAAAACGGCGAAAGCACGTTGTTTCCGCGGGGGTCTGGACGCACCCGGTCATCGGCCGCCTGCAAGACGGCGAGCCGGTGCTGGACAGTGAGATCAGGAGGGCGCTGGCCGCTCTCCGGAATAGGTTCAGTAAGACCAAGGAGGTATGACGCTTGGCAAAAAGCGACATGATCGAGCTGGAGGGAACTGTGGTCGAGGCTCTGCCCAACACCACGTTCCGGGTCGATATCGGAAACGACCACGTGATTCTGGCTCATATTTCCGGAAAACTCCGGATGAACTTCATCCGCATTCTGCCGGGTGACAAGGTAACGGTCCAGATTTCCCCGTATGATCTGACACGGGGTCGGATCACCTGGCGTAGCAAATCCACCAAGTAAAGCAACAGGCTTACAGGAGGTAGAAAATCATGAAAGTAAGACCGTCCGTCAAGCCCATGTGCGAAAAGTGCAAGATCATCAAGCGCAAGGGCAAAGTTATGGTCATTTGCGAAAACCCGAAGCATAAGCAGAGACAAGGTTAATAAGGAGGCGCTGAAGAAGTATGGCAAGAATTTCCGGCGTTGACCTGCCGAAGAATAAAAGAATCGAGATCGCCCTCACCTATATCTACGGGATCGGTCGCACCAGCGCAAACAAGATCCTGGCAGCAACGGGCATCAACCCCGACACCCGCGTGAAGGACCTCACCGAGCAGGATGAGGCCGCACTGCGCGAGGTCATCGGCCGCGACTACATGGTCGAAGGCGACCTGCGCCGCGACGTGGCAATGGACGTCAAGCGCCTGACCGAGATCGGCTGCTACAGAGGTCTGCGCCACCGCAAGGGCCTGCCCGTCCGCGGCCAGCGCAGCAAGACCAACGCTCGTACCCGTAAGGGTCCCAAGCGTACCGTCGCTAACAAGAAGAAGTAAGGGAGGGAAGATATCGCTATGGCTAACCCCAAGAAGAAGGTCGTCAGAAGACGCCGTGAGCGCAAGAACATTGAGAAGGGCGCCGTCCATATCCGCTCTTCCTTCAACAACACCATGGTCACTGTGACCGACACCAACGGCAACGCCCTGTCCTGGGCTTCCGCCGGCGGCCTGGGCTTCCGCGGCTCCAGAAAGTCCACCCCCTACGCAGCACAGACCGCCGCTGAGACGGCTGCCAAGGCTGCGATTGAGGCTTGCGGCCTGAAGAGCGTGGAAGTGTACGTCAAGGGTCCTGGTTCCGGCCGTGAGGCTGCGATCCGGGCGCTGCAGGCTGTGGGTCTGGAAGTCACCATGATCAAGGACGTGACTCCCATTCCTCACAACGGATGCCGTCCCCCCAAGAGACGCCGCGTCTGATCGAAGGAAAGGAGAAAAGCAACTATGGCAAAGAATACACAGCCGATCGCCAAGCGCTGCAAGGCGCTGGGTATTTCTCCTACCGTTATGGGTTACAGCAAGAAGGAGACCAACCGTAACCCCGGCGGTCAGATGAGAAAGAAGAAGAGCGAGTACGCACTGCAGCTGACCGAGAAGCAGAAGGTCAAGTTCGTCTACGGCATCCTGGAGAAGCAGTTCCGTTCCTACTACGAGAAGGCTTCCCGTATGCCCGGCAAGACCGGCGAGAACCTGCTGGTTCTGGTGGAGCGCCGCCTGGACAACGTGGTTTACCGCCTGGGCTTCGCCATGACCCGCCGCGAGGCCCGTCAGCTGGTCAACCACGGCCACTTCACCGTCAACGGCAAGCGGGTGAACATCCCCTCTTACCTCATCAAGGCCGGTGATGTGATCGAGGTCGCAGAGAAGAGCCGCTCCTCTGTGAAGTTCAAGAGACTGACCGGCGAGGATGCCGTGATGGTCACTCTGCCCCAGTGGTTGGAGCGTGAGAAGAACACCCTGAAGGGTACCGTGACGAAGCTGCCTGCCCGCGAAGACATTGATATGCCCATCGAGGAGCACCTCATCGTCGAGTTGTACTCCAAGTAATAAGCTACCCTCGGCAGGAAAACGGAATGACGATACGGCGGGCCGCTGGCCCGCCGACGTAAGAAGGAGGGTAACAAATGGTAGAAATCGAAAAGCCGCGCATCGAATGCATCGAGAAGCCGGGAGACAACTCCTACGGCAAGTGCGTCGTCGAGCCTCTGGAGCGCGGCTATGGCACCACGTTAGGCAACTCTCTTCGCCGGATCCTTCTGTCCTCTTTGCCCGGCACCGCAGTCACCAGCATCAAGATTGCAGGGGTGCAGCATGAGTTCAGCTCGATCCCCGGTGTGAAAGAGGACGTCACTGAAATCGTCCTGAACGTAAAAGGGATCATCGCCAAGCTGTACAGCGAGGGCACCAAGACGGTGTACATCGAAGCCTCCGGCGAGGGGGTCGTCACCGCCGGTGACATCAAGGCTGACAGCGAGGTGGAGATCCTGAACCCCGAGCATCCCATCGCGACCCTGGGACCCGAGGCTGTGCTCAACATGGAGCTTACCCTCTCCCATGGCCGGGGCTATGTGCCCGCGGACCGGAACAAGACCCCTCAGACCGCCATCGGGGTGATCCCCGTGGACTCGGTCTACACGCCTGTCAAGAAGGTCAACTACACCGTGGAGAACACCCGCGTGAAGGACCTGACCGACTTTGACAAGCTGACCCTGGAGGTCTGGACCGACGGGACCATCGCCGCCCGGGACGCCGTGTCCCTGGGGGCACGCATCCTGTGCGACCACTTTATGCTCTTTACAGACCTCAGCGAGACGATGGGCAGCAAGTCCACGGTCGTGGAGAAGTCTCCGGACATCCGCGACAAGGTCCTGGAGATGACCATCGAGGAACTGGATCTGTCGGTCAGAAGCTTCAA
>CAVCXN010000081.1:6663-8687 GCA_963606215.1 uncultured Mycoplasmatota bacterium
AAGCTTCAACTGCCTCAAGCGCGCCAACATCAACACCGTCGAGGACCTCATCTCCAAGACGGAGGACGAGATGATGAAGGTGCGGAACTTGGGCCGGAAGTCTCTGGAAGAAGTTATCAACAAACTGGCCATGATGGGACTTTCCCTGGCCAGCGACGACAATTGACCCGAGGTTCGGGCACCCCGAACCATCAATACCGAAGGGAGTTGAACCAACATGTCCGGTAATCGCAAGCTCGGCAAGCGCTCCGACCAGCGGAAGGCGATGCTGCGCGCCATGGTGACTTATCTGCTGGAGAACGGCCAGATCAAGACCACCCTGGCCCGTGCCAAGGAAGTGGCTCCTCTGGCAGAGAAGATGATCACCCTGTCCAAGAAGAACGACCTGGCCGCTTACCGTCAGGCTCTGGCCTTCATCACCAAGGAGGACGTGGCTCACAAGCTGTTCACCGAGATGAACCAGAAGTATATGAGCCGTGACGGTGGCTATACCCGGATCGTGCGCATGGGCCCCCGTAAGGGCGATGCGGCCGAGATGGCTATCATCCAGCTGGTGTGATATTCGCAAGATAAACCTACCCCCGCTGCTTCGGCAGCGGGGGTGTTTTTTATCCCTTGAGAAAACAGGGGAAGTGTGCTATCCTGACAGAAGAGGAAATTCCATTGACTGGAAGGAGAGAACGCAATGAACGTTTTGTTTGTCAACTGCTGCATCCGGGGCGAAGCCTCCCGGACGCTGAAGCTGTGCCGCGCGGGGCTGGAAGAGATTCAGGCCAAGTATCCCGACGCCGTCATCGAAGAGCTGTGCCTGGACCAGGAGGAAATTCGCCCCCTGCACAGCGATACCTTGCAGCAGCGCAATGCCCTGGAAGAGGCGGGGCAGTTTGAGGATCCTATGTTCCGCTATGCCCATCAGTTTGCCCAGGCGGATCGCATCGTCATCGGCGCGCCCTATTGGGAGTATCAGTTCCCGGCCCAGCTGCGGTGCTGGGTGGAGCATGTGGCCGTGGGCGGGCTGACCTTTGCCTACGGCGAGGACGGGCGGCCCCACGGCCTGTGCCAAGGCGACCGCATTTTATACATCACCACGGCGGGCGGGCCGATCCTGGACCGCAACTGCGGCTTTGACTACCTGAAGACTCTGTTCTCCAACATGATGGGCTTTGAAAAATTTGACTGCGTGGCGGCGGAGTGTACGGACGTGATCGGCTATCCCGTGGAGGAAGAGCTGACCAAGGCCGAGGCCAAGCTGCGGGAGACGATTCGGAGCTGGTAAGGCATGGGAGACTGGAAGACCATCATCACCATCGGGCGGGAATACGGCGCGGGGGGACGGACGGTGGCGAAGCTGCTGTCGGACCGCCTGGGCATTCCCCATTACGACAAGGAGATCATCACCCTGGCCGCGGAGAAGAGCGGCCTGCCGGAGCAGGCCATCCGGGGGCCGGAGCAGGGGAGCGGGAAGTCGTTTCTGAGCTGGTTTTTGCCCCGAGGACCTATGTCCGCCTATGACCAGGCGATCCTGGCCCAGGCCAACATCATCCGCAAGCTGGCGGAGGAAGGGCCGTGCATCATTGTGGGGCGGGGGGCGGATTATATTTTGCGGGACCGGGAGGACGTGC
This sequence comes from uncultured Mycoplasmatota bacterium, assembly GCA_963606215.1. Taxonomy (GTDB): domain Bacteria; phylum Bacillota; class Clostridia; order Oscillospirales; family Oscillospiraceae; genus Evtepia. Next base: position 8,286 of record CAVCXN010000081.1, read on the forward strand.
TGAACGTCTTCCTCTACGCTGACAAAGCTGACAAGCTGGCCTACGCCATGGACACCCATGGGGACAGCCCGGAGGAGGCCGAACACCGGGTGCGCCAGGCGGATGCTGCCCGGGAATCCTACTACCACTATCTCACCAAGGCCAAGTGGGGCGACCTCAAGCGCTATCATCTCAGCCTGAACACCAGCCCCATCGGAAAAGAGGGGGGCGCGGACCTCATTGTGCAGTACGCGAAAAAGAGACGGATAAATCTGGGCCTGTGAACACAAAATGGCTGCCGAGCCAGGAATTTTCCTGCCGGCGGCCATTTTTTTGGAAAATTGGGAGAAAGACAAAAAAAGACCGAAGAAAGAATTGACTTTCCCCGGCAGTGGTGTTAAAATACCTTGATATCATCTGTGG
>CAVCXN010000082.1:0-2777 GCA_963606215.1 uncultured Mycoplasmatota bacterium
CAGGCCATCATCAAGGGGAAGGATTGGGAGGAACTCAAGCGTATTGCCTCCTGGTACGACTATCTGGAAATTCAGCCCTTGGCCAACAACGGCTTTATGCTCCGGCCTAACAAAAAGGGTAAGTTCATTGCCAAGAGCTGGGATCAGATCAAGGAATGGAACAAGATGGTCGTCCGCCTGGGCGAAGAGCTGGGCAAGCCCGTCTGCGCCACCGGCGACGTGCATTTCTTGGACCCGGAGGATGAAATTTACCGGCATGTTCTGCTGGACAGCAAGGGCTTTGCCGACGCCGACGCGCCCACGCCCCTCTACTTCCGCACGACGGAAGAGATGCTGGAAGAGTTTTCATACTTGGGCAAGAAGAAAGCCTATGAGGTCGTCGTGACGAACACGAATCTGGTGGCCTCCTGGTGCGAAGAGGTCAAGCCCCTGCCGGACGGCCTTTTTGCTCCCAAGCTGGAAAACTCCGCCGAGGAGCTGTACAGCCTGGTGTGGGGCAAGGCCCATGAGCTGTATGGGGAGGACCCGCCCCAGATCGTGAAAGACCGAATCGAATTGGAGCTGCCCGGCATCATCGAGCGGAAGTATGACGTGATCTACATGTCCGCCCAGAAGCTGGTGCAGAATTCGTTGGAGCATGGCTATCTGGTCGGCTCCCGTGGTTCTGTCGGCTCGTCTATCGTGGCGTTTTTGTCGGGCATCACGGAGGTCAACTCTTTGCCGCCCCATTACCGCTGCCCCAAGTGCAAGCACGCGGATTTTGACGCGGGGGCGGGCTTTGGCTGCGGCGCGGATATGCCGGACGCTGTCTGTCCCGTCTGCGGGACGCCCTATGTGAAGGACGGCTTCAACATCCCGTTTGAAACGTTCTTGGGCTACGGCGGTAAGAAGGTTCCGGATATCGACCTGAACTTCTCCGGCGAGTACCAGGCCAAGGCACATCAATATACCTTTGAGCTGTTCGGCGAGAACCACGTCTTCAAGGCCGGGACCATCGGCACCGTGGCGGAGAAGACCGCTTACGGCTACGTCAAAAAATATCTCGCCGCCCGCGGCATCCAGACGACGAAGGCGGAGGAAAACCGCCTGACCCTGGGCTGTACCGGCGTGCGCCGGACCACCGGCCAGCATCCCGGCGGCATGGTTGTCATCCCCCAGGACCGGGAGATTTACGATTTCTGCCCCGTCCAGCACCCCGCTGACGACCCGGGCAGCGACATCATCACCACCCATTTTGACTACCACAAGATGGAGGACAACCTCCTCAAGCTGGACATGCTGGGGCACGATGACCCGACCATGATCCGCATGATGGAGGACCTGACTGGGGTCAACGCCCGGGAGATTCCCTTGGATGATCAGGACACCATGACCATCTTCACCAACTCCGCCCCCTTGGGCTTTGAGAACGACCCTATTCTCGGTCCCACGGGCGCTGTGGCGGTGCCGGAGTTCAACACGAAGTTTACCCGCCAGATGCTCTGCGACACCCAGCCGAAGCGGTTCAACACCCTGGTCCGTCTGTCGGGCTTCTCACATGGCACGGACGTGTGGTTGGGCAACGCCCGGGATTTGATCGTTTCCGGGACCGCCACCGTTGACTCCACCGTGGGCTGTCGTGACGACATCATGCTTTACCTCATGGAGCAGGGCGTCGAGCCGAAGATGGCCTTTGACATCATGGAGGCCGTGCGAAAGGGTAAGGTCAAAAAGGGCGGATTTCAGGACGGCTGGGAGGATGCCATGCACAAGGCCAATGTGCCTGAGTGGTACATTGAGTCCCTGGCCAAAATCGGCTACCTCTTCCCTAAGGCCCACGCCGTGGCTTACGTCATGATGGCCTTTCGAATTGCCTGGTTCAAGGTACACCGGCCCCTAGCTTTCTACGCAGCCTATTTCTCCATCCGCGCGAAAGCCCTGGATGCCAACTGCATGTGCCGGGGCATGGAGGTCTGCCGACGGAAGATGAAGGAGATCGAGAGCAAGGAAAAGCCTGCTGACGTGGAGGAAAAAATGCTCATCACCTTGGAGGTCTGCTACGAGTTTTATCTCCGCGGCTTCTCGTTTGAGCCGATCGACCTCTACGAATCCGACGCGACTAAGTTCCTGATGAATGAAGAGAAGAAGACTCTGCGGCCTCCCTTCTCCGCCATCCCCGGCCTGGGCGAGGCAGCCGCTCTGTCCCTGGCCGAGAACCGGACGGGCCGGACCTTCGTTTCCCAGGAAGAACTCATTGCCGCCTGCCCTGGGCTTTCCAAGAGCACGGTGGAAATGCTGCGGCAGGCCGGTGCTCTGGGCAGTCTGCCAGAGACGAGCCAGATTAGCCTGTTTTGACTGCATTTTATGCCATGAACGCAGAAAAAAGTCGCGCAAAGCATCTTTGCGTGACTTTTTTCGTGCCATTTGGTAGGATGGAACCGAGGTGAAGACCATGACGATCGGAAACAACATCAAGAAATTACGCACCGCTCAGGGCTTGACCCAGGATCAGTTAGCCGAGCGGCTCTTTGTGACCCGCCAGACCATTTCCAGTTGGGAGCGCTCTGCGTCTCACCCCAGTTTGGAGCAGTTGGAGGCCATCGCCGTTGCGCTGGGGGAGGATGTGATGACCCTGCTCTACGGCCCGAAGCCCAAGTACCGGCCCAGCAGAAGACAGGCCGTGCTTGCGATTCTGTTGCTTGCGTTGGCAGTGGCGGCGCTGGTCCTGGGAGCCGTGCTTCCGCCCCAGGTGGAGAGCTGGGTCATGCGGAGAAAACCGGGGTGGTTATTCTATATGG
>CAVCXN010000083.1:0-2329 GCA_963606215.1 uncultured Mycoplasmatota bacterium
GATAACACCTGCGAAACAGCCTATAGTTTTGATGCTCCGGTCACGCAGGATATCACCCTGTATGCCAAGTGGAAGAAAAATTCCAGCGGCGGCGGTGGTTCCACGACCTATTACTACTTCTCCCTTGAGAAGGTTGATGCGCAGGACAGCCACACGCTAAACGGCGCGAAGTTCGGTCTGTATCTGGACGGTACGCAGATTGCTACCGCGACCTCCAACAGCAGCGGCATCGCTACATTCCGGGTCGATACGAGCGACTATCGGAAGATCGACACCACGAGCAGCCTGTATTATCAGGAGCTGACCGCGCCTGAGGGCTATGTCTTGAGCAGTGACAAGATCAACCTTGCAAAGAGTGATCTCGTTACCAGCCAGAGCACGGCGGAGAAGAAGGCCGAGACGGTGCGGAACTACCGCACTTCCACGCCTGACCAGCTGAACGATACGGATCACTTCGCCTATGTCATCGGCTATGAGGACGGCACGGTACGACCCAACAGCCAGATTTCCCGTGCGGAGACCGCCACCATCTTCTTCCGCCTGCTGAAGGATTCCGTCCGTGACGGCAGCCTGCTCACCAGCAACACCTACACCGATGTTGCGGACAGCTATTGGGCCAACACCGCCATCTCCACCATGACAGGGCTGGGCATCGTGCAGGGCCGCAGCAGCACCACGTTCGACCCGCAGGCTCCCATCACCCGCGCGGAGTTTGCCGCTATCTGCGCCCGGTTCGACACCGGCACCAGCAGCGGCGCCCAGACCTTCTCCGACATCAGCGGACACTGGGCTGAGAAGTATATCCAGCGGGCTGCGGAGCTGGGCTGGATCAAGGGCTTCGAGGACGGCTCCTTCCGCCCCGACACCTACATCACCCGCGCCCAGGCCATGACGATGGTTAACCGGGTGCTCAACCGCATCCCCGAGGAGACCAGCGACCTGCTCTCCAACATGAATGTCTGGCCGGACTGCACGACCAATGATTGGTTCTATCTGGCAGTGCAGGAAGCCACCAACTCCCATGATTTCAAGCACAAGGCCGGAAACTATGAGACCTGGACCGGCATGAAAGCAGACCCCGACTGGACCCGTTACGAGAAGTGAGCCCGAAGTAAAAAATCCATCTACGCGGCAGACAGCCCGGACACTTGCGTGTCCGGGCTGTCTTGTATCTTAAAGAAAAATTATAAATGCTCAGAACCGTGCATGTCCCGACCGCCGGGCCTCTGCCGCGACTGCGTTTGCCACGGCATCCGCCGCCGCCCGGTTCAGGGGGGAGGGGAGGATGTTCGTGGGGGAGAGCTCGCTCTCGGGGACCATATCGGCCAGGGCTTTGGCGGCGGCGTACTTCATCTCCTCGGTGATCTGGACGGCCCCGCAGGAGAGCGCGCCCTTGAACAGGCCGGGGAAGACCAGCACGTTGTTGATCTGGTTGGGGAAGTCCGACCGGCCGGTGCCCACCACGGCGGCGCCGTGAGCTAAGGCCACGTCGGGCATGATCTCGGGGACGGGGTTGGCCATAGCTAGCAGGATGGGGTCCTTCGCCATGCTCTCCACCATCTCACCCGTCACCAGGCCGGGGCGGGAGACGCCGATGAAGACATCGGCCCCCACCAGAGCATCGGCCAGGGTGCCGTGCTGGTGTTCCCGGTTGGTCCGGGCGGCCAGGGCTGCGTGATGGGGAGGCAGGCCCTCGTCCCCCTCGCAGAGAATGCCATCCTTGTCGCAGAGGATCATGTTGGTAAAGCCCTGGTCCAGCAGCAGCTTGGCAGAGGCGCCGCCTGCGGCCCCGATGCCGTTGAAGACGATCTTCACGTCCTCTTTTTTCTTGCCGACGACCTTCAGGGCGTTGGTCAGGGCGGCGGTGATGACCACGGCGGTGCCATGCTGGTCGTCATGGAAGACGGGGATGTCACAGACCTCCTTCAGCCGCCGCTCCACCTCGAAGCACCGGGGCGCGGAGATGTCCTCCAGGTTGATGCCGCCGAAGCTCTTGGAGATGAGGGCGATGGTCTTCACCATCTCGTCCACGTCCTGGGTGTCTACGCAAAGAGGGAAGGCATCGACGCCGGCAAATTCCTTAAAGAGGACGCACTTGCCCTCCATGACGGGCATCCCGGCCACGGGGCCGATGTTGCCCAGGCCCAGCACGGCGGAGCCGTCGGTGATGACGGCCACCATGTTCTGCCGCCGGGTGAGCTGGAAGGACTTTGCGGGGTCCTTTTGAATTTCCAGGCAGGGGGCGGCTACGCCGGGGGTGTAGGCCAGGGAGAGGTCCTTCTGGGTCTGGATGGGGTAGCGGGAGACGACCTCCAGCTTGCCCTTGAGC
>CAVCXN010000084.1:0-11852 GCA_963606215.1 uncultured Mycoplasmatota bacterium
TCCGCACCCCCCTGAACGCCATCCTGGGCATGTCTGAGCTGGGTCTGCGGGAGGACGCCAACGAATCCAAGGACAACTGCTTCCGGGATATCCGCAGCAGCGGCCGTATTTTGCTGGACAACATCAACAGTATCCTGGACCTGTCCAAGATCGAGGCGGGCAAGATGGAGATCACTCCGGAGAGTTACCACATCCACTCGCCCTTCCACGATGTGGTGACGATTTTGCGGATGCGTGCCCAAGAAAAAAAGCTGGACTTTCACGCCCAGCTGGATGAAAATATTCCGTCCACCCTCTACGGCGACGACGTGAACATCAGCCACATCGTCATGAACCTGGGCGGCAACGCCATCAAGTATACCAAGGAGGGTTCCATCACCCTCTCCGTCACCTGGGAGCCTCAGGGGGAGGACGGGGTCCTCGTCATCCACATGGAGGACACCGGTGTGGGCATCCGCAAGGAAGACCTGCCCTACATCTTCCAGAGCTACGGCCGTTTAGACCGCAAGGCCAACCGTCACATCGAGGGCACCGGCCTGGGCCTGCCCATCTGCCAGCAGCTCACGGAGCTGATGCACGGCGAGCTGGGCGTGGACAGCACCTACGGTGTGGGCAGCAACTTCTGGGTGCGCCTGCCCCAAAAAGTCATCGACCCCACCCCCTGCGGACCCTACCGCGAGGGGGAGCAGCAGACGGATACCGGCAGCTACAACTCCTTCACCGCCCCTGAAGCGGTGGTCCTGGTGGTGGACGACCAGCCTTTGAACCTGAAGGTCTGTCAGGGCTTGCTGGGCCCCTACGAGATGGAGGTCTACACTGCCCGCTCCGGCCCCGAGGCCCTGCGGCAGATGACCCAGGTCTGGCCCGACCTGGTCCTTATGGACCACATGATGCCGGATATGGACGGCGTGGAGACGACCCAGCGCATCCGGGAGATGGGCAAGAAGGACCCCTATTTCGCCGTGGTGCCCATCATCGCCCTGACCGCCAACGCCATGAAGGGCGTGCGGGAGGAATTTCTCCGCAGCGGCTTCAACGACTTTTTGCCCAAGCCCATCGAGCTGGACAAATTAGATAACACCCTCCGCGCCTGGGTGCCGGAGGACAAGCAGAAGGCGCCCGTCATCCCCCTGGGCACCCTGCCGGGGGAGCAGCTGCCGGAGGATTTACAGTATCTCCCCGGCATCGATGTGGTGCGGGGCATGTCCTACTGCGGCACGGGGGATGCCTACCGCAAGACCCTCTTCCTCTTCCGGGAGCAAATTCCCGGCTACCTCCGCCGCATCCGGCAGGACTGGGAGGAGGAGAAGTGGGAGGATTACAGCATCGAGGTCCACAGCCTGAAAAGCGCCGCCCGCTGGATCGGGGCGATGGATTTGGGAGATGACGCCGAGGCTCTGGAGATGGCCGGGCGGGGCGGGGACCTGGAAAAGGTCAACGCCCGGACGGAGGATTTGTTGGAACAGTGTCAAAAGCTGGGGGACGCGCTGGCGTTCCTGTGATCAGGCGGCGATCATCGTCTTGCCCAGCCACACCCCAGCCAGGCACAGAGCCACGCTGAGGATAACGTAGAGGGCAAACAACCCCGTCCGCCCATTCTCCAACAGCGTCAAAGACTCCAGCGAGAACGTCGAAAACGTCGTAAATCCCCCGCAGATCCCCACCCGCCAAAACAGCAGAAGGGTGGGGGAGAGGCCCGTCCAGCGCTGGGCGCTGGCGGCGGCCAGGCCGATGAGGACGGCCCCGCCCAGATTGATGAGCAATGTATGCAGGGGAAACGCCCCCCGTTGGAGGGCGGGGATGAGGCCCACGGCGTAGCGGCCCATCGCACCGATGGCCCCGCCTGCACCGACGGCCAAAAAGTTAGAAAGCATGAGAATAGCTCCTCTCTATCAATAGATGAGTGCAGTCAGCAGAAAGCCCCAGTCGCGTCAAAACGACTGGGGCTTTTCTAATGCGCAAACTTACTTATCCACAGCGTCCTTCAGGGCCTTGCCAGCCTTGAACGCGGGGACCTTGGTGGCGGGGATGGGAATGTCCTCGCCGGTCTTGGGGTTGCGGCCCATGCGCTCGGCGCGGACCTTGGTCTCGAAGGCGCCGAAGCCCACGATCTGCACCTTCTCCTGGTCGGCCAGGGCCTTGGTGATGAGGTTGATGGCGGCGTTCAGGCCGATCTCCACGTTTTTGCGGGAAAAGCCGGTCTCTTCGGCTACGCCGAGGATCAGTTCAGTCTTGTTCATGTTGATTACCCTTTCTCTTCTTCAGTTTCCTCTGTTGCATCCTTGGCCGGGTGCTTGGCCCGGTTCCAATAGACCATCAGCTGGGACACATCTACGTCTTTCATGTCCTGGCCTTGGGCCGTGACCGCCGCCTCCACCGCGGAGAAGCGGCGAATGAATTTTTCGCACGTTCCCTCCAGGGCTTCCTCGGGGTCTATGTGAAAGAACCGGGCCACCTTCACGGCGGCGAACAGCAGGTCTCCCAGCTCTTCCTTGATGTTGGTGTTGTCTGCGACCGCAGACTGTAATTCGCCCAGCTCTTCGGACAGCTTGTCCATGGCGGCCTGGACGTTAGGCCATTCAAAGCCCGCCTTTTCCGCCTTGGATTGCAGCTTTTCCGCCCGCCACAGCCCGGGCAGGCTTTTGGCGACGGCTTCTACGGTGGCGGTGTAGGTGGTCTGGCCCTTCTCCTGGCGCTTGAGGGCCTCCCAGCTCTCGGCGGTGCCCCCGCTGCCGTCCCCAAAGACGTGGGGGTGGCGGAAGATGAGCTTTTTGCAGATGCCGTCGGCCACGTCGTCCAAGTTGAAGCGGCCTGCGTCTTCCTCTAACGAGGCGTGGAAGACCACTTGGAGCAGTACGTCGCCCAGCTCCTCTTTCAGGTGGGCGGGGCTTTGCTCGTCGATGGCCTCGGCCACCTCATAGGCTTCCTCGATGAAGTTCCGGCGGATGCTCTCGTGGGTCTGGGCCCCGTCCCAGGGGCAGCCCCCAGGGGCGCGGAGCAGGGCCACGATGCGCCGCAGGTCTTCTACGGTATAGTGTTCTTTCTGTGTAAAGTCTACCATAGTTCTGTTTCCTCTTCTGTGCGCGGCTCACCGAATGCGCAGCAGCTTGGCGATCTTATCGCCCTTGGGCATGAGGGACAGGTCATCCTTGGAGACGATGCGCAGGACCAGGACTAGGATGACGTAGACCACGGCACCGACCACGATGCCTCCGGCCACGCTCATGGTGTTGCCCAGGTGCCCGGCCAGGATGCCATAAGCAGCCCGGGCTGCCACGCCCATGATGACCGCGGCGATGACAGGCTTCACGAACACCCGCAGGTATCTGGGGGGATGGGGGGTAACGCGCTTGATGGCGATCAGCTCCATGACGGACACCAGCATAAAGCACACCAGCGTGCCCACCGGCGCGCCCTTGATGCCGACGGACGGCATCTGCACCAGAATAAAGTTCACGATCAGCTTCGTAATGCTGCCGATGGCGATGAACCAGATGGGCAGGGCGGCGCGGCCATTGGCCTGCAAAATGGCGTTGCACAGCAGCATCATGCAGACGAAGGCGGAGGCGATGCCCAGGACCATCAGGCAGTGGCTGGCGATCTCCTGGTTGGTCTCCGGATACAGCATCTGGATGATGGGGCCGGACAGCACGGCCAGACCCACGCCGGCGGGCAGGGCCAGCAGCGCGCCCACGCGCAGGGCGGACTCGGCGATTTTACCGGCCCCGATTTGATCCTTCTTCGTCAAGGCCGCGGAGACGGCGGGGACGATGCAGGCCGTCAGGGACACCATGAAGGCCGAGGGCAGGTTGTAGATGGTAATGGCCTTCTGGTAGCAGCCGTAGAGACTCACGGCCAGCTCCTCAGAGTAGCCCAGGGCGCTCTGCAGCAGGTTCTGGACCTGCACGGTGTCTAAGTAGGTGGTGATGGGCACCACGGAAGAACTCAGGGTGATGGGGATGGCGATGGAGGCCAGCACCTTCAGGATGTGCTTGGCGCTCTCCGGCTTGTCGTCAGTCTTGGCCAGGCCCCGGGCGCTGTTCTTCCGGCGGAAGCGGATCATCAGGTAGACCAGGGAGACCAGGCCGCTGGCGGTGACGCCGGCAATGGCGCCGGCGGCGGAAAATTCACTGCCAAAGCCCAGGCGCAGCAGGTACCAGGCCAAAAACAGGCCGACGATCAGCTTGGTCATGGCCTCCAACACCTGGGACACGGCGGTGGGCACCATGTCCGAGTGCCCCTGGGCGTAGCCCCGGTAGGCCGACATGGTACACACGAAGAAGCAGGACAGGGCCATCACCCGCACGGCGGGGGCGGCCAGACTGTCGCCCTGCAAGTTCGCCAAGGGCTGGGCGAAGATGAACATGATCAGGCTGCTGATGGAGCCTAAGATGATGAACGTGACCAGGGCCACGTGGAACACGCGGCTGACCTGATTGCGCCGGTTCAGGGCGTTGGCCTCGGAGATGGTCTTCGACATGGCCACGGGCAGGCCCGCGGTGGAGATCATCAGCAGCAGGTTATAAATGGCGTAAGCGTTGTTGAAGTGACCGAAGCCCACGTCCCCCAAGATGCGGCCCAGGGGGATTTTATATAAGGCTCCGATGACCTTGACCACGGCGATGCTGGCGGCTAAGATGGCCGCGCCGCCGAAGAAGGTCCCGCTTTTGGAGTTGCTTTTTGGGGTTTGTTTGTTCAAGGTTTGATTCCTCCGTCGCGCTGAAATTAGCCGAACAGCAGGGGCAGGGCGTAGTCCTTCACCTCGGCCTTGATCTGGTCCAGATCCAGGGTCAGGAAGGTCCCGTCTTTGTATATGACCTTGCCCCGGGCCATATTCATCACCACGGCGGAGCCGTTGGCGGAGTAGACCAGGTGATCCCGCACGCTGTGACAGGGGGTCAGGGCCGGGCGGTCGAAGTCTACGAGGATGAGGTCGGCGGTGTAGCCGGGGGCGATCTGGCCGGTCTTCCGGCCCAGGGCCTTGGCCCCGTCCCGGGTGGCCATGGCCAGCACGTCCTTGGGCAGCAGGGCCAGGGGGTTACGCTGGACGCCGTTGTGCAGGACGGCGGCGAACTTCATCTCCTCGAACATATCTGTGTTGTTGTTGGAGGATACGCCGTCGGTGCCCAGGGCAATGTTCACCCCCGCCTTCTTCATGGCGGGGATCCAGGCCACGCCCGAGCCGAGCTTTAAGTTGGACACGGGGTTGTGGACACAGCTCACGCCCTTGGCGGCCATGCCTACCCAGTCCTCTTCTGTGGTCCAGACGCAGTGGGCGGCGATGGCGCGGGTGTTCCACACGCCGAACTTGTCCAGGATGCCGAAGGGGGTCAGGCCCCAGCGCTCCTTGCAGGCTTCGTGCTCGTGCTGCGTTTCGGAAAGATGGACATGCATTCCGAGCTTGTGGTCCTGGGCGTACTGGGCCATCCACTGCCACAGGGGGACGTTGGAGGTGTACTCCGCGTGGATGGACGCATCGACCAAAATTTGTCCGTCCCCGGCCCCGTGCCATTCCTCGGTGAGGCGAATTTGATTGCCGCAGTCGTTGCAGGTCTGCGGGGAGAAATCCGCCGGAGCGCCGAAGTAGACGCCGCCGCAGGAGAGGTTGGCGCTGATGCCTGCCTGCAAGACCGTCTCGGCAATGGCGGGGGTGTGCATGTACATGTCTGCGATGGTGGTCACGCCGCCGGAGATGAGCTCCGCCAGAGCCAGACCAGCTCCGGCCCTCACAGCCCGGTCGTCCAGCTTGGCTTCGGCGGGGAAGATCCAGTCGTTGAGCCAGGTCTGTAGGTCACAGCCGCCGCCGTAGCCCCGGAGCAGGGTCATGGGGATGTGGGTGTGGGCGTTGACCAGGCCCGGCATCAGGACGTTGCCGCGGCAGTCGATCTTGTGATCAAATTCCCCCGCGGGTTTTTCTGTGCCCACCGAGAGAATTTTGGTGCCCTGGACAACGACAAAGGCGTTGTCCAGGAGCGTGTCGGCCTCGTCCATGCACAGGGCGCGGCAGTTGTAGAGAAGGGTGGTTTCTTCTGTCATGCGCTCTGCCCCTCCTTACGCTTCGTCCAGGTGGGACAGGCAGGCCAGCAGGAGGCCGGAGAACTTCTCCTTCGCGGCTTCGGCGGCGTCCAGCACCTCCTGCTCCGTGAGCTTCTGGGGCAGGACCCCGGCGGCCATGTTGGAGACTAAGGTGATGCCCAGCACGTCCATGCCGCAGTGCCCGGCGGTGATGACCTCCGGGGCGGTGGACATGCCCACGGCATCGGCCCCCAGAATGCGGGCCATACGGATTTCCGCCGGTGTCTCATACTGCGGGCCGGGGAAGTACATATACACGCCGGTCTTCAGGTCGATGTCCAGGGCGCGGGCCTGCTGCTTGGCCAGCTCCTGGAGCTTGGGGGTGTAGAGGTAAGAGGAGTCCGGGAACCGGGGGCCGAATTCCGGCAGGTTTTCGCCCCGCAGGGGGGACTCCAGGAAAATTTTGATCTGGTCGGTGATGAGCATCAGGTCCCCGGCGTGGAAGCTATAGTTCACACCGCCGGCGGCGTTGGTGACGAACAGTGTCTCGCACCCCAGCAGGCGCAGCACCCGCACGGCATAGGCCACTTCCTCGTAGGAGTAGCCCTCGTAGTGGTGCATCCGGCCCTGCATCACGGCCACGGGCTGACCAGCCAGGGTCCCGAAGACCAGCTGCCCCTTGTGGCCGGGGGCGGTGGAGTGCTTAAAGTGGGGGATCTCGCCATAGGGCACGACGATGGCGTGCTCCACGAGATCGCCCAGATAGCCCAGGCCGGAGCCTAAGACCATGGCCACCCTGGGCTGGAAATCCCCCAGGCGGCTTTTCAGAAACTGTGCGCTTTCCTGATATTGTGCAAAGGTAAAGTGCATGTGAATGATCCTCCCTACCGGGGCAATGGCCCCGTTCTCCCCGGCGCCTGGCCGGGGGACTGTCAGGTAAATACTGAGATATCTTACACCCACTGGGACGAAAAAGCAATGAAAAAATCCTTATGTCTCAAGCATTTTTCCCCACCTGGCCGGAAAAATACCCTCTGCGGGGCAGAGGGTATTGGGGTCGTCAGAGTTCTTTGTACATAAAGGCGGCGTTTTCCTTGCCCTTTACTTCCGTGACGGAGAGGACCTCCAGGGTTACGGTGCGGGCGCCGAAGCGAATCTCCAGTTTGTCGCCCACCTTCACGTCGTAGGAGGCTTTCACCACCCGCCCGTTGGCGGAGATGCGCTCGTTGTCGCAGGCTTCGTTGGCCACGGTGCGGCGCTTGATGAGGCGGGAGACTTTCAGCCATTTGTCCAGTCGCACGTTGTCACCCCCTCACAGCGTGGGGTGCTCGATGGCACCGGAATGCTCAAAGGGCAGGAGGGTGTAGATGGCCTTGCCCAAAATATAGCGGGTGTCCACGGGGCCAAGCTCGTCGTCCCGGCTGTCCAGGGAGTTGTTGCGGTTGTCGCCCATGACGAACACGCTGCCCTCGGGGACCTCCCAATAGGTCTGCTGCATGTAGGGGTTGGAGGGCTGGACCATGGGTTCCAGAATAAAGTCCTGGTCGATCGGCTCGCCGTCCACATAGACGGTGTTGGTGTCGTAATCGATCTCGACGGTCTGGCCGCCCACGGCGATGACGCGCTTGACGATGGGGCTGGTGATGTCCCCGAAGTCCTTGTGCAGGACCACGATATCACCCTGCTGCGGCTCATAGCGGAAGCTGCTGAGGTAGAGCATATCCTGGTCGTTCAGCGTGGGGTCCATGGAGTGGCCGTCCACGCCGATGATGCGGCCAAAGAACGTGAAGAAGATCAGCAGAAAGGCCAGGGCAAAGGCCAGAGCCTGGAACCAGCCGTACAGATCGGCGGCAAACGCGCCGGGTTTGCGTTTTTTCTCGTTTTTTTCTTCCGGAGCGGGCGTCTCAGCGGGACGCTGCTCCTCGGGGGTGTTTGGTTGAGACATGAAGTTGACCTCCTTTTGAAGCTGTCCTATTATACCCCACTTTCTCCCGGATGGCAACTGTTTCAGGCACCGGGCAGGGTGACGACGGTCACGCCATCCCGTCCCTCCAGCTGCGTCTTCTCCCTCTGCTGGCAGCTGAAGAGGATGACTTGACGGTTTTCCGCCAGCTGGACCAGCAGTGCCAGCGCCAGGTCTAAGCGCCGGTCGTCAAAGGCTAAGAGGGCATCGTCCAGCACCAGAGGGCAAGTCCTCCCCTCCGGCAGCACCAGGTCAGCAATAGACAGGCGCAAAGATAAGTACAGCTGATCCTTCGTCCCCTGGCTGAGCAGGGCGAGGGGCCGGTCGGCCAGAGAACCGGCCTGCCGGACGGTGACGTTCAGGCTCCGGTCCAGCTTCACCTGGTCAAACTGCCCCGCCGTCAGCCGCCGGAAATAGGCTCCGGCTTCCTGGCCCAGCTGGGGGGAGAAGCGGGCGTGGAGCTGGCCGTCGGCCTCTTGGAGTGCCTGCATCGCGATCTCCAGGGCATCGTAGTCCGTTTGCAGGCGGTCGATGCCGGTCTGCAATTCGTCCAATTCCGCGTCGATGAGCAGGGGGTCCCCCAGGGCCGTGAGCTGGCCTTGCAGCTGGGCAATCTCCTGCTCGGTCTGGTGGAGGGAGGCACGGCAGGCTTCGGCCTCCGGAGGGAGATAGGGGGTATTGGCGCTGGATTGATTCACCGCGTCAAAATAGCGCAGGGCCAGGTCCCGGCGGATCTTGGCCTCCTGTACGGCTTGGTCCAGCTGGCCCAGCTCTTGGGTCCGCTGGTCGTATAATTCCTGGAGCTTGGCCAGCTCTTTCCCATCCCGGTGGTCCGAGATGGCTTTCACGATGGCAAAGAGCAGCACCAGCACCCAAAGCCCGCCCACGATGGGGGCCACGAGCAGAAGGGGAACTTCCGGAATTTGCAGCGGGAAATCCGGGAAGCGGGGCAGAACAAAGGCGGGGATGGCATACACCGCCGCCGCGCACAGGCTGAGCAGGACAATGAGGGTGACAAACCCCGTCATCAGCCGACGGCGACTGGCTAAGTCATCCTGCGTTTCCTGGATGTCTTCGGCCAGTTCGCTGGCCTCGGGGTCGGCCGGGTCCTCCGGGGTGCCCTGCCGGGCTTGGAGTTTTTGCAGCTCCGCTTCAGCGGCGTCTAATTCGGCGGCAGCCTCGGCGTGGCGCTTTTGGTTGAGGCTCTGGGCCTTGTCCTGCTCCTGGGAGAGGCGGCTCTCCCACTGGTCCCGCTGGCGGCGGAGACTGCCGGCCCGGGCCAGGAGCTGGTCCAGCTCTTGCCGGAGTGCGGTGGTCTGGTCCAGGCTCCGGCGCAGCTGCTCCTGCTGGGCTTCTAATTGCGGAATCTGGCCGTTCTTATGGAACCGGCGGCGGTGGAGCCAGGTTTTCAGGCGATCGTTGGCCTCGGTAAACGAAACGTCTTCTTCGCCGGTGGAGACGAGGGAGGTGATTTTTTTCTCCAACTCCTGGCTCTGGCTTACAGCAAGGCCCGTCTGCTTGAGAAACACCGAGCGGTCAAAGACCTCTTGGGATAAGCCGGTGAGCAGCTCCCCGGCGTTGTCCGCTGTCATCCCGGCCACGGGCAGGCCCGTGTCCTGCCAGCAGGCGGAGAACTGGCCCATGGGCACACCGGCGGCGGAGGTGCGGCGGAGTTCTAATAGCTTCCCCTCGTGTTCGCAGACGAGCAGGCCCTCCATGGGCGCGCCGTTCCATGGGCGGTAGCGATTCTTGTCGGCGGGAGCGCCCTTTTTATCCCGCTGGCGGGTGTCCAGGCCGTAGAGCATGGTGCGGAGAAAGGCGCACCAGGTCGACTTGCCCCCGCCGTTGGGGGCCTCGATGAGGGTCAGGCTGGGGCCAAACTCCAACGTGGCGTGGTCGAGACAGCCAAAGGTGGCGGTGAGACGCAGCAGCTTCATTTCGGCTCCTCCCTTCCTTCCAGGGCTGCCAGCCCAAAGCGGACCGCCCGTTCCAATAAAGGCCGCTCCTCCTTGGGGACCTCTTGGAGACGCTGGGCCATGGAACGGAGGAAGAGGCCGGTCAGCGTATCCTCGTCCATCCGGGTCCAGACCGACTGGCTGAGACAGGTGTTGTCATACAGTGAGGCACTGTAAAAATAACTGGAAATGAAGGCGGTCAGGGCGGTGAGATCCGGCTCGGCCTCGGGGTCCCGCTGGCCCGTCAGGGTGATGCGTAGGATATCTTCGGGGCGGGCGGTGCGGATGTAGGCTTCCAGGGCGTCGGTCGGGTCCCGGCCCGTGATGTCGATCTGGGGGGTGAGATAACGGCGGCGAGCCAGGGGGACGAACTCCAGGCTGACCCGTCCGGCCTCCCACTGGCCTAAGTACGCGCCCTTGTCGCCCGTTTCGTCGAACCCCCGCCCCTCGGGGCAGCCGGGCCAGGCGTACCAGGTTTTTCCCGCCCGGAGCAGGCCGCTGGCGGTGTGGATGTGGCCCAGGGCCAGGTAATCCAGACCGGAGGCGGCGATCTCGCTCTGCGGGATGGGACCATAGCGGCTGTGGGCCGAGGCCGGGTCGCCATGGAAACAGCCGAAGGCGGCCAACCCCTCGTCCTGGGCGTGCAGTCCGGCTAAGGGGCTGTCCATGCGATAGGGGGAGACGAAGGCACCGCCGTAGACCACGGCCCCCAGCTCTGGCAATTCCACGCGCTGGGGCGAGGGGGTGGTGAAGACGTGGACGTGGCCGGGCCAGGTGAATTTATGGTAGGGGGAGGTCTTGGTATAGGGGTCGTGGTTGCCGGGGGAAATGAAAACTTCGGCTTCCACTTCCTCCAAAACCTGATAAAGGGCCTGGATCGTCTCGGGCCGGACCCGCTGGCTGTCGAAGAGGTCCCCGGCCAGGAAGATGAGGTCAACCTGGCTCTGCCGGGCGGTGTCGGCCAGGCGGGTGAGGAGCTGGCGCTGCTCCTGCCTGCGCTCTGCCGCCTGGTCGGGGGGCAGGGCGTGGAAGGGGGAGTCTAAATGAAAGTCGGCGGCGTGGAGAAAGGTCAGCACGCGAAGTCCCTCCTTCAAGTCAAGATTTTGCGAGAGAGTCAGTCAGATACGTCCACACGGGTCACGTCTACGCATTTCCCGCTCTGGGTGTCGATGGTAAAGCGCACGGCGCAGAGCTTGCAGGGGCCGCTGGCCGCCTCATAGCGCCGGGGAAGCTGACCCAGGAACCGGGCAATGGAATTTTCCGGGTTTACGCCTAAAATAGACCGGGCCGGGCCGGTCATGCCCAGGTCGGTGACGAAGCCGGCGCCCTTGGGGAGAATCTGCGTGTCGGCGGTGGGGACGTGGGTGTGGGTGCCCCACACGGCCTGGGCGCGGCCGTCCAGATACCAGGCCATGGCGCCCTTTTCGCTGGTGGCTTCGGCGTGGAAATCCACCAGCATCACATCTACGTCCTTTCCCTCTCCGGCTAAGATACGGTCGGCCTTCTCGAAGGGGGAGGACAGATTACTGTCCAGCTCAAAGCGCCCCATGAGATTCAGCACGCCGATGCGAAGCCCCTGGGGGCCTTCGAACACGCCGAAGCCCCGGCCAGGGAGGTTGGGGGCGAAGTTGGCGGGGCGGAGGATATAGGGGTTCTGGTCCAGATAGTCCGTAATCTGGAGCTTGCCCCAGGTGTGGTTGCCCAGGGTGATGACATCGGCCCCGGCGTCAAAAATTTCATCCGCGTGGCGGGGCAGCAGGCCCAGCCCGGCGGCGTTTTCGCCGTTGACGACGGTGAAGTGGATGTCGTGTTCTTTTTTCAAAGCCCGGAGGTGGTGGTGCAGGCAGTCAAGCCCCCGCTCCGACACCACGTCCCCGACGGCGAGGATGTGCAGCAGCATGGTTGGGCCTCCTTTAAGG
>CAVCXN010000085.1:0-5012 GCA_963606215.1 uncultured Mycoplasmatota bacterium
GAATGCATCCAGGGCCTGGCGATCCGGCCCGACGGCCTGTATGTAGACGGTACCCTGGGGCGCGGCGGCCATTCCGAGGAGATCGTGAAGCGCCTGACCCGTGGCGGGCGGCTGGTCTGCATCGACCGGGACAGCCAGGCCATTGAAGCGGGCCAGATCCGTTTGGCGCCCTGGGCTGACCAGGTCACGTTTTTACACGGCAACTTCGGGGACCTGGCCGCGCTGCTGGACGGCGCGGGCATTGAGAAGGTGGATGGGATGCTCTTTGATCTGGGCGTCTCTTCCCCGCAGTTAGACGACCCTGAGCGGGGCTTTTCCTACATGCATGACGCGCCCCTGGACATGCGCATGGACCGGGATGACGCCTTGACCGCCTGGACGGTGGTCAACCAGTGGCCCCGGGTCGAGCTGCGGCGCATCCTGTCCCAGTATGGCGAGGAGCGCCACGCCGGAGCCATCGCTGCCGCCATCGAGCGGGCCAGGGAGAAAGCGCCCATTGAGACGACGGGGCAGCTCGTCGAGATCATTCGGGGGGCCATGCCCGCCGCGGCCCTGCGGGAAAAGCAGCACCCGGCCAAGCGGAGCTTTCAGGGCATCCGCATTGCCGTAAACGACGAACTCACGGCCATCTCCCGGATGTTGCAGGGGGCCATCCCCCGGCTGAACGTGGGGGGGCGGCTGGCCGTCATCTCCTTTCATTCCTTGGAGGACCGCATCGTGAAAAGTGAACTGGCCGCTGCCGCCAAGGGCTGTGACTGTCCGCCGTCCTTCCCGGTGTGCGTGTGCGGCAAAAAGCCTTTGGTCAAGCTGACCCCCAGAAAGCCCGTTTTGCCCAGCGCCCAAGAGCTGGCAGAAAACCCCCGGGCCAGGAGCGCCAAGCTCCGGGTGGCGGAAAAGCTGCCGGAGTAACGACAACGGGCAAACTATGCCGCAGAATACCAACGAGAAAACCAGACTATCGAGGTGGAGCAGATCGTGACAACAGCGAAACACCCCCAGGGCGCGGCCTACAACGGCACCGGCGCCCTGAAGCTCAGCGGGGACGACACCCGGAAGACCTTCTTCCGGCATTCCCCCAAGCAGGAAGAGAAACAGCCTCAGGCCACCCCGCAGCCGCCGGTGAAGCAGCCGGAGCAGACCCGGGGGGAGAGTCTCGTGATGCATTTCCTGGGCAGCTGGTCTGTCCGGGGGGCGTTCGTGGCCATTGCCGTCATTGCCCTGGTGGTCATCGGGATGCTCATCAGCAATGCCCAGCTGGTCATGGTCAACGACCAGGTGGTGGAGCTGCGCAACACCCTGAGCGACCTGCAGGACCAGGAGACGCAGCTCAAGGCCCAGTATGAGCTGGCCTACGACTTGCAGGATATCGAGCGGCAGATGCTCACCAGCGGCGAGATGATGAAGGCCCAGAGCTGGCAGATCTACACCCTGGAGCTTTCCGAGCCGGACGCGGTGGAATACCACCAGGCGTGGGACCTGCCCCAGAAACTGCTGTCCATGGCGAAAGAATTCAGCACGGCGGTGCGGGAATATTTCTAAGGGCAGCGCACATAAGATCATGGAAAGAAAGCGTGAGGGCGTGAGAGAATTTCTTGCGCCCTCATATTACCAATGACCCATTCCCATCGACGAAACCAAGAAAGCAGGTGGAACGCGAACCATGGCGAACCGACGAAAGAGACCAAGCCCCTGGACCAAGATCAACGGCACCGGGATGCGGCGGATCGTGATCCTGGCCGGCATCTTCGGGGTGCTGACCTTTGTGATCCTGTTCTGCAAGCTCTGGAACCTCCAGGTGACACAGCATGACTATTTGGAAAACCTGGCCGTGACCCAGCAGACCCGGGAAGTGACCTCCACAGCCCACCGGGGCACCATCTACGACGCCAACGGCGATATCTTAGCCATCAGCGGCTCGGTGCAGAACGTCATTCTCTCCCCGAGAGATGTCATCACCAACGTAGAGAGCCAGGTGAAGGAAAAGGACGAGTTCGGCAACCCACGCTCCGATACTGCCATCGAAGCGGAAAAGGAGGCGAAGCTGCAGGACACCTATGACCTCATCGCCGACAACCTCTCCAGCATCCTGGGCATCGATCGCTCCGAGATCATGACCCGGCTGCAAAAGACCAAATCGGCCTACGAAGTCCTGGCCAAGAAGGTGGAGGAAGATGTCTCCGACCAGGTGCGGGCCTTTATCGAGAAAAATGAGCTGGAAGGGGCCGTCTATCTGACCGCTGACTCCAAGCGATATTATCCTTACTCCACCATGGCCTCCCAGGTCATCGGCTTTGTCAACAGCTCCAACACCGGTGCGTACGGCTTGGAGTCCCTGTATAATCTGGATCTGGCGGGCACCAACGGCAAGATCATCACGAACAAGAACGCCTCGGGCACCGAGATGCCTTCCTCCTATTCCAGCTACATCGACGCTGTGAACGGCTATAACGTCCACACCACCATCGACTCCACCATTCAGATGTACGCGGAGAAGACGCTGGAAGAAGGAATCGCCAAGTTCGACGTCATCAACGGCGGCTTCTGCCTGGTCATGGACCCGGACACCGGTGCGGTGCTGGCAATGGCCAGCTCCCCGGACTACGACCTGAACGACCCCAGCGCCATTCAGGACTCGGTCCTGCAGAGCACGCTGAACGAAATTCAGAGTACCTCCACCGAGGAGGAGTACGCTACGGCCCTGAACCAGGCCCAGCTGAAGCAGTGGAGCAACAAGACCCTGAACACGACCTATGAGCCTGGCTCCACCTTTAAGCCCGTGGTGGTGGCGGCGGGCCTGGAGGAAGGCGTCATCAACGACAACAGCACCTTTGTCTGTACCGGTAAGGTCCACATCGGTGACTGGGATATCCGCTGCTCCGCCCGAAGCGGCCACGGCACCCAGACCCTCCGCCGGGCCGTGATGAACTCCTGCAACCCGGCCCTCATCAAGATCGGTCAGGCGCTGGGAGCCGATAAGTTCCGGGAGTACTGGGAAAACTTCGGCTTTACCAGCACCACCGGCATCGAGCTGCCCGGCGAGCAGAAGAGCGTGTTCTGGACGGCGGATAAGTTCGGCGAGACGGAGCTGGCGACGGCCTCCTTCGGCCAGCGCTTTACCACGACGCCCATCCAACTCATCCGGGCCTTGTCTGCCGTCATCAACGGCGGGCACCTGATGGAGCCTTACGTGGTCCAGTCCGTGACGGACGACGACGGCAACGTGGTCAGCTACCACGAGCCGAAGGAGATTCGCCAGGTCATCAGTCAGGAGACTTCTGATCTGGTCCGCTCCTACATGGAGAGCGTCGTCAACGACGTGGGCGGCACCGGTAAGAACGCCAAGGTTGCGGGCTACCGCATCGGCGGCAAGACGGGTTCATCCCAGACCCTGGACAGCGAAGACCACATCATCGTCTCCTTCCTGGGCTTTGCCCCGGCGGACGATCCCGAGGTCATTGTCCTGCTGGGCTATGACTGGCCCCAGCCCGCCGCCCCCGGCCAGAACACCACGAAGGACGGCACCTACATCAGCGGCGGCAACATGGCCGCGCCCATGGCCGGGGAACTCATCGCCAATATCCTGGACTACCTGGGCTACCAGAAGTCCGGCAACACCGTGAACGAGAACGGAGTGACCATCCCCAACGTGGTCGGCCAGACCCCGGACGAGGCCCGCGCCACCCTGAACGGCCTGGGGCTGAACGTCCGCATGAGCGGCGAAGGCTCCGTTGTCACCGACCAGATGCCAACAGCGGGCAGTACCGTGCCCAAGGGCAGCTCCACCGTCCTCTATCTGGGCGAGGAGAAGCCGAAGGAAACAGTCTCCATGCCGGATCTGAGCGGCATGACCTATGACGAGGCGAAGAAGGCCCTGGAAGACGTGGGCCTGTACCTCAATGCCACCGGCAGCGGCACCAGCGGCACGGTTTTCGAGCAGTTGGTCCTGCCCGGAACGCCTGTCGAGCTGGGCGCGACGGTGGAGGTCAAGTTTGCCGAGAACACCGAGCCGGACAACGGCCTCAGCTCCGCCAACGGCGACTGGGCCGAGGACCCGGACCAGAAGAGCCAAGCACAGACCCAGACCGGGAACTGAGATTCTGACGGAATTTTTTTCAGGACCCAAGGACGTAGAAAGGACCATCCAGCCATCGGCCTGCGCGCCTGGCCTCCCGCCTGCGGAGGCAGGCCGCCGGCCCGTCTGCATGGAGGTGGGATCCTTTGCTGCTCACACAACTGCTCCGGGGCACGGCCCTGGAAAACCAAGTTACCGAAGCCTTTCCTGACCGGGAGATCACCGGCCTGACCTGCGACAGCCGCACCGTGCGCCCCGGCGCGCTCTTCGCGGCCTTCCGGGGCAGCCGGACCGACGGGAACCGGTTCATCCGGGAGGCGCTGGACAAAGGGGCCGTGGCCGTCCTCTGCAAGACCCCGCCGGTGGGGGAAACGGGACCTTGGCTCTTGGCTGACGACCCCCGGGCCGTCTTCGGCCAGATGGCCGCCCATTGGTTCGGGGACCCGGGCCAGCGCATGACGCTTCTCGGCGTCACCGGCACCAACGGGAAGACGACCACGACGTACTTACTAAAAGCGATGTTAGAACAGACGATGAGGGCCAAGGTCGGCCTCATCGGGACGAACCAAAACCTTATCGGCCACGAAGTTTTACCCGCCCGGCGGACCACGCCGGATGCCTACACCCTCCAAGCCCTCTTAGCCAAGATGGAGGGGGCTGGGTGCAGCTATGTCGTGATGGAGGTTTCCTCCCACGCCCTGGCCCAGGGGCGGACGGCGGGCTTGCAGTTCCGCACGGGTATCTTCACGAACCTGACGCGGGACCATCTGGATTTCCACGGAAATATGACGGCCTACCGGCAGGCCAAGAGCCTGCTCTTCCGTCAGTGCGACACCGGCTGCTTCAACCTGGACGACAACTCCGGGCGGCTGCTCATCCGGGGGGCGGACTGCCGGGTGGTGACGTTCGGCGTGAACCAGCGGCGGGCAGAACTTCGGGC
>CAVCXN010000086.1:0-3729 GCA_963606215.1 uncultured Mycoplasmatota bacterium
CCACAGACCTGAGCGGCATCAGCGTCAGCCAATTCCGCAGCGAAAGCCCCTGGACAGAGCTGAACGGCAACGAGCCAGAGTTTGACGCCAGTGATCTCACCCGCACAGACCCCTTTGAGACGTATTCCGACCTGGACTCTCTGGGCCGGTGCGGGGTGGCGTATGCCAACATCTGCATTGAGCTGATGCCCACGGAAGACCGGGAGCCGATCGGCCAGGTCAAGCCCACGGGCTGGCACACGGCGAAGTATGACAGCGTAGACGGCAAGTATCTGTTCAACCGCTGCCATCTCATCGGGTTTCAATTGGCGGGCGAGAATGCCAATGAGAAAAATCTCATCACCGGCACCCGCTACCTGAACACCCAAGGGATGCTGCCCTTTGAGAACAAGGTGGCAGAGTACGTGAAGTCCACGAAAAACCATGTGCTCTATCGGGTCACGCCGGTGTTTGAGGGCGATGACTTGGTGGCGCAGGGCGTGCAGATGGAGGCGTACAGCGTAGAGGACCGGGGCAAAGGCGTTTGCTTTAACGTCTTCTGCTACAATGCACAGCCGGGGGTTGGCATCGATTATGCCAGCGGCGAGTCCTGGTCGGACCCCACGGTGGGGACTGGGTTGGATTCTGTGACCACCTCTTCCGGGTCAGATACGTTGGAGACGTATGTGCTGAATACTAGCTCTCACAAATTCCATAAGCCTAGCTGCAGTGGGGTGGCGAGAATTTCTGCGCAGAACAAGCAGGAAGTGACCACCAGCCGCTCGGAGTTGATCGACCAGGGGTATAGCCCTTGTGGGACCTGTAACCCTTGAGGTTGAGGGAGCGGGCCGCAGAAGTCTGCGGCCCCTACGAGGTTGACCTTTTTTGCGAGAATCGCGAACAAGGACACGGCTTACGCCGTGTCCTTGTTCGTTTCAGAGTGAAAGATAAGAAAGATAAGATGTTGGTCAGAAGGGTAAATGATCGAGAGATCAGTCCCCGTCGTATGCTTTCTGGAAGATCGCGATGATCTGATCCTTGGTGGCCTTTCTGGGGTTGGTGGCGGCGCAGGCGTCCTGCATGGCGTGCTCGGCCATGATCTCGAAGTCCTCCGGCTTGACGCCCAGGGAGCGCAGGTTCTGGGGGATGCCCAGGTACTTGCCAAAGGTCTTCAGGGCGTAGACGCAGGCTTCGCCGGCCTCAAAGGGAGACATGCCCTTGACGTTGATGTCCATGGTCTCGGCGATAACAGCGAAGCGCTCCAGGTTGCCGATCAGGTTGAACTCCTGAACATAGGGCAGCAGGATGGCGTTGCAGACGCCGTGGGGCAGGTTGTAGAAACCGCCCAGCTGGTGAGCCATGGCATGGACGTAACCCAGAGAAGCGTTGTTGAAGGCAACGCCGGCCAGATACTGGGCATAAGCCATCTCGGAACGGGCCTTCATGTAGTCGCCGTTGGCCACGGCCTGGGGCAGATAGTGGACGATCTTGTCAATGGCCTTGATCGCGGCAGCGTCGGTCAGGGGGTTGGCTGCGGTGGAGACATAGGCTTCGACTGCGTGGGTCAGAGCGTCCATACCGGTGGCAGCGGTCAGGGAGGCGGGCATACCGACCATCAGCTCAGGGTCGTTGATGGCGATGGCGGGAGTGACTCTCCAGTCCACGATGCACATCTTGACCTTACGGCTCGTGTCGGTGATGATGCAGAACCGGGTGATCTCGGAAGCGGTGCCGGCAGTGGTGTTCACGGCCACCAGAGGGGGCAGAGACTCGTGGGCCTGGTCCACGCCCTCATAGTCGGAAATCTTGCCGCCGTTGGTGGCGACCAGACCGATGCCCTTGGCGCAGTCATGGGAGGAGCCGCCGCCCAGAGACAGGATGCAGTCACATTCATTTTCATGGTAGAACTGCTCACCCTCGACCACGTTGGTGTCCTTGGGGTTGGGCTCAGCCTTGCCAAAGACAGCAGACTGCACACCGGCGTCTGCCAGAATCTTCTGGATGCGGGCGGTCATGGGGTTTGCGGCCAGGAAAGCGTCGGTCACGATCATGGCCTTGGTGCCGCCGATGCTCTTGATCAGATGCCCGGTCTCTTCCACAGAACCTTCACCGAACACGTTTCTGCTGGGTACAAAATAATAAGTAGACATAATCTTTTCCTTTCTGACACAAAGTCACTGTAGCTGACACAGCGGGCAGGCCGCCGGTCTGGGTTGACACGGGGTATGAAAAGGGCGGAGGAGCGTGGCCCCTCCGCCCGCTCAGTTCTGATGGGTCGGGCTTCTGCTTACTTCTCAGGATAGAAGCCGGAGGGAGTCTCGTTGAGGTTGATCATGATATTCTTCTGCTGCGTGTAGTGCTCCAGGATGACCTTGTGGGTCTCACGGCCGATGCCGGACTGCTTGTAGCCGCCGAAGGGAGCGCCGGAGGGAATCTGGTTGTAGGTGTTGACCCACATACGGCCGGTCTCGATGGCGCGGGCCACGCGGAGGGCGCGGTTGATATCGCGGGTCCAGACAGCGCCGCCCAGACCATAGACGGAGTCATTGGCCATGGCGATGACCTCTTCCTCGGTCTTGAACTTGATGACCACAGCGACAGGCCCGAAGATTTCTTCCTGTGCCACGCGCATGTCGTTGGTGGCGTTGACGATCAGGGTGGGCTTCATGAAGCTGCCGTTGGCGCAGGCCCCGTCGGTGCAGGGTTCACCGCCGCAGGCGATGGTCGCACCCTCTTCCTTGGCCAGGTTGACATAGGACATGATCTTGCGCAGCTGGCCCTGGTCGACCTGGGCACCCATCTGGGTGTTGGGATCAAGAGGATCGCCGACAGTCACGTTGTTGAATGCCTTGACAGCCGCTTCCACGAACTTATCGTAGATGCCCTCCTGGACGAACACACGGGAGCCAGCGCAGCAGACCTGGCCCTGGTTGAACAGGATGCCCAGCTGGAGGCCGTCGATGGCCATGTCCCACTTGCAGTCGTCGAAGTAGATGTTGGCGCTCTTGCCGCCCAGCTCCAGGGTGGCGGGGATGAGCTTGTCGGCAGCAGCCTTTGCCACGCCCAGGCCAACCTCGGTGGAACCGGTGAAGGCCAGCTTGCGGAAGCCGGGATGATCCAGGATGTACTGGCCGGAACGGGAACCGCCGCCGGTGATGACGTTCAGCACGCCGGGGGGCAGCAGGTGGCCAATCAGCTTCACCAGGGTCAGCACACTCAGGGAGGTGGTGGACGAAGGCTTGAAGACGATGCAGTTACCGGCGGCCAGGGCGGGGGCCAGCTTCCAAGCGGCCATCAGGAAGGGGAAGTTCCAGGGAACGATCTGGCCGACGACGCCGATGGGTTCCCGCAGGATCAGGCTCATCATGTTGCCGTCCAGCACGGATGCCTTGCCCTCTTCGACGCGGATGGCGCCGGCGAAGTAACGGAAGTGATCGGAGGAGTAAGGCACGTCGATGGCCATCGTCTCACGGATGGGCTTGCCGTTGTCCATGGACTCGATGGTGGCCAGCAACTCGGCGTTCTCATCAATGATGTCTGCGATCTTTTCCAGGATACCGGCCCGCTCTGCGATGCCCATGTCCCGCCAGGCGGGGAAGGCAGCCCAGGCAGCGCTCACAGCGGCATCGACATCTTCCTT
The DNA here is from genome assembly GCA_963606215.1 of uncultured Mycoplasmatota bacterium. Taxonomy (GTDB): domain Bacteria; phylum Bacillota; class Clostridia; order Oscillospirales; family Oscillospiraceae; genus Evtepia. Next base: position 3,620 of record CAVCXN010000086.1, read on the forward strand.
GGTGGCTTCGGCACACTCAGCCAGCTTTTCGCCGGTGGCGGGGTTGTAAGCGGTGAAGACCTTCCCGTCGGAGGCGGGGACCCACTGTCCATTGATGTAGAGGTCATATC